>PKXR01000018.1 GCA_003133485.1 Candidatus Dormiibacterota bacterium | reverse complement strand
AAGAGCCTAGGGCTGGGCTCTGGTAGTACGTTCACTGCGTGAACCGCTTGGGGGACGAGACCAGTCCGTACCTACGCCAGCACCGGGACAATCCGGTGGACTGGTACCCGTGGGCGGAGGAAGCGTTCCGGAGGGCCCAGGAGGAGGACCGGCCGATCCTGCTGAGCGTCGGGTACTCCGCTTGCCACTGNNGCCTGCCACTGGTGCCACGTCATGGCCCACGAATCGTTCGAGGACGCCGACACCGCCGCCCTGATGAACACGCTCTTCGTCAACATCAAGGTCGACCGCGAGGAGCGGCCCGATGTGGACCGGGTCTACATGGATGCCCTCCAGGCCCTCACCGGGGGCGGGGGCTGGCCCATGACGGTCTTCCTGCTGCCGGACGGCAGGCCCTTCTTCGCCGGAACCTATTTCCCACCCGAGGACCGCCCCGGACTCCCCGGGTTTCGCCGGGTCATGGAGTCGCTGGCCTCCGCCTACCGGGATCGGCACGAGGAGGTGGTCGAGAACGCCGAACAGCTGAGCCACGCGCTTCGACCCGCTCCTTTGATCTCAACCGCTCGGAGTGGTGAGGGAATGTCCCGGGTCCTGGGCGCCGCCGAAGTGCGGCTGGTCCAGAGCGCGGATCTGGAGTACGGGGGCTTTGGTGGGGCGCCGAAGTTTCCTCAGTGTGCCGTGCTGGACTTCCTCCTGACGCAGGAGGTTCTGAACCAGAGCGCCGCGGCCGGAGAGGTGGTCCGGCGCACTCTCGACGCCATGGCCGAGGGGGGGATTCGAGACCAGCTGGGAGAGGGGTTCCACCGCTACAGTGTCGACCGCCGCTGGGCAGTCCCTCACTTCGAGAAGATGCTCTACGACAACGCTCAGCTAGTGCGCCTCTACCTGCGCAGCTGGCGGGCCCACGGCAATCCCTCGCATCTCGACCTCGCCCGCCGAACGGCGGACTTCTTGATCGATCAGATGGAGTTGCCCCGGGGCGGCTTCGCGGCCAGCCTCGACGCCGACACTCCCGACGGCGAGGGGGCCTTCTACGCCTGGACCCCGGAGCAGCTCGCAGCCGCGCTTGGTCCCGAGCGACTCCAACTGGTGGAGGATCTCTTCGGGGGAGCAGGGGCTGCTCAGACGGAGCACGGGGCTTTGGTCCTGCGCGGAGGCCGGGGCTCGGGAGCGATCGGCCGGCCGCATAACGTCAGCGGGGTCGAGGTGCAGGCAGAACGGCGGTCGATGGTGCAGGAACTGGTCCAGGTGCGCTCGCGCCGAGCGGCGCCCGACCGGGACGAGAAGCTGATAGTGGGCTGGAACGCGCTGGCGATCTCAGCGCTCACCGAATTGGCGCTGGGGGCGGACGAGCCCCGTTACCTGGCGGCGGCCCTTCGCTGCTCCGAGGCGGTCCTGACTCGGGCCTCGTCCGACGGTCTGCTCCACCACCTCTTCGACGGCACTCGCGCCCGTTTCACGGCGACTCTCGACGATCTCGCCGGGATGGGTCTGGCGGCCCTGGCGCTCCATGAGGCGACCGGGGAGGCCCAGTGGTTCGATCTGGCGCTGGAGCTGGCCCAGCGCGTTGAGCAGGAGTATCGGGATCCGGCAGGGCCCGGGTGGTTCGACACCCCCCTCGACCACGATCCCAATCTCAAGACGCGTCCAAGGAGCCTCGAGGATGGGGCGCAACCGTCCGGGATCTCCTTGATGACCGAGCTATGCCTGCGCTTGCACGCCCTGACCGGGTCGGGATCCTGGCTGGAGCGGGCGGCCGCCGTCTTGGAGGCCATGGCGAGCGCAGTGGAGCGGTTTCCGTCTGCCTTCGGCGCCCTCCTCTCCGCCATGGCGATCCTTCACTCAGGGCAGGTCGAGTTGGCCCTGCTGGTCCCCGATGGGGATCACGCCCACTGGCCGCTGCTGCGCCGGGCTCGATCTCAGCTGCGCCCCCAGCTCGTGGTGGGGGTGGGAAGAGTAAATGCGGGAAGCTTCGAAGCCGAGGAGGGAGCTCCCCTGGTGCTCTTGCGGCCGCTCCTCGGTGGCGCTCCAACCGCGTACGTCTGCCGGGACTTCGCCTGCGGGCTCCCGGTCACCGACGGCCCAGGGCTCGACCAGCAGCTGGAGACCGCGGAGATTGCCTAGGCTGGTGGGGACTGCAAAGCAGGAACCAAAGCGGAGGTGACGGATGGTGGTTGACCTGGGTCGAGAAGAGATCGACGGTGAGGCGCGTCCGCTGGCGGTGATCACTGGGGCCAGCGCAGGCATCGGCGAGGCGGTCGCCCGCCGGCTGGCAGCGGAAGGGTTCCGTCTACTTATCGGAGCGCGAAGGGAGGAGCCGATCCAGCGGATCGCGACCGAACTTGGCGCGCAGGGAAGGGTCCTCGACGTGACCGATGAGGAGAGCGTAGCTGCCTTCTGCGCCGATGCTGACGACGCGCAGGTGCTGATCAACAATGCCGGCGGCGCTCGGGGCGCCGACCAGATTGCGGAGGCCGACAGCGAACAGTGGCGCTGGATGTGGGAGGTCAACGTGCTGGGGCTGATGCAGGTGACCCGGGCCTTGCTCCCCGCCTTGGAGAGATCCGGCCGGGGCCACATCGTCAACATCTCGTCGACGGCGGGACTCGAGGTCTACGAAGGCGGCGCCGGCTACACCGGGGCCAAGCACGCGGTGCACGCGATCAGCCAGACCTTGCGCCTGGAATTGTCAGGACGGCCGATCCGGGTCACCGAGGTCTCCCCAGGGATGGTGCAGACCGAATTCGCTCTCAATCGCTTCGGCGGCGACGCAGCGCAGGCGGCCGCCGTGTACCGCGGGGTGACCGCCCTCACTGCGGCGGACGTCGCCGATGTTGTGGCCTTCGTGCGTTTGCCCCGGCCGCCACACCACCTCGCCGGTGGTCAGCGTGGAGGGTTGCACGTGGCCATCCGGCAGGAGGTGTTCCAGTTTGGCTCCGGAAAGACAGATGACCACGCGGCCGTGGTGTGTGTGCCGGGGCTCTTTGAAGTGCGCGGGAATGCGGATGTCGTAAACGCGGGTGTAACGATTCTCGAGAACCATTTTGTAATTCGGTGGCAGACCCGTCATGCCCCACACCTCCGCGCTGCCTGAGCCCAGAAATGCCACGCGTACGAAATGCAGCGGCGCGAAACCTGAGTTGCGAATTTCCTTTGTGCTCGCAGAGAGAAAGATGGACTCTCCACGCCGGACGGATGCGTTCTTCGTCCCGATCTTCGCGCGGTCTCCTCCGAAATAAACAACGAGGCCTGGCTTGCCATCCGCCAGAGGCAGACTTTGCCCCGGCTGCAGCGTGTGCTCGGTCACGCGGACCTGCTGATCTTCAAGCGGCTGCGAGAGGTCCGCAACGTGGCACAGAGGAGCCATCGCCAGCGGAACCAGCATCGTCGAAGCCAAAACATGCAAACGTCTCATATGCTCTCCGTAGAAGAAATTCCATAGTTGCACTCAGCGGATGAAGCGGTTGACGTAGTTCTCACCGAGCCCGATTGCGCGGTAGTGCCGCTTGGCGGCCTCGATCTTCGTAAATACATCCTCGTAGCCCTGCGGTATGCCCTGCTCATCCACATAGGTGTACCCGCCGCTGTTGTGGAACCACGTCATCATCTCCGGGACGCCCTCGCGCACGATCAGAGTGTGCGTATCCCCGGGTGGTTCGTAGATGTAGGAGCCTTCCTCAGCCATCCAGTCGTGTTCCAGATAATGCCAGCGCCCGCGCAGGACCAGCGCATGCACCGCGCCCGCTTGCCGGTGCCGCGAGAGAATGCCGTTCTGGCGAACACGCAGAATGTTTGTGAAGTAGCCATTGCTGGCCGAGAGCAAACATGGCTTAAACCATACCGTCGCCGTCATGGGCACCCACAGGCGGTCATCGTTGAGCCAGTCCCTCAAAACGCCGAGATGAACCATATCGGCGGACATAAACGGCACCGGCGGCATTTTGGACAGAACCGCCGCGGTGTCGCGCCCGGCAGTCGGGTTGGTCGTCATTGATTCTCTCCTTGTGTCCAGATCGACTCGTCAGGAACGGCGTACGGTATTGGCTCCCACTGGACAGGCTCCACACGCGGAACCAGGAACCACCAGCAGAACGCGCCGACCAGAGCCACGGCTCCGGCGACGACAAACGCCATGCGCGCGCTGCCGTTCATCTCGACAATCCAGCCAGCGACCCACGGCGCGACGATTCCGGACAAATTCGCGAAGCCATTCTGCAAGCTGCTCCATCGGCCCGCCGCCTCCGGACCCGCCAATGTTTGGGTGATGGCCCAGTGATTCGAAGCGAACACGCCGTAGCCGGCCGAGGCCGCCAGCAGCAGTCCTATTCCCGCTCGCGGCTGGTGGCCGATGAGCGCAAATGCCATCAGGCTCGACGCGACAGCCAGTCCGCCCACCACAACCGCGCGCCGCACCCGGCTCGGTGAGTGTCCACCTGCGATCAGGCGGTCTGAAATCCAACCCGCCAGCAGGGTCGAAACTGCGATCAGCAGGAACACCCCAGACGTCAGGCGCGACATGGCTCGCAGCGAAAGATGATCTTCGCGAACGGCAAACTCCGGCAGCCACGCCAGCAGGAAATAGAAGAAGTAGTTGCCGCAGAAGTGTCCCAGGAACGCTCCCCAGGCGCACCGCANNAAGTGAACGATGCCGTCGGGATCGCGCCGGCGTTCTGCGCCACGCCGCCGGACCGCGGCATGGTCTTCCACCAGGGCAGGACCCAGACGAGCCCACCCGCACCGAGCAGAACAAAGAGCATGCGCCATCCAAAGTGGATCAGGAGCAGCCCGCCCAGGAATGCGCCCAGCGCCGGGCCCAGCTTGGTTCCCGCATCGATGAGCGCGTTGGCGCGCCCGCGATACTGCTGCGGCATGGTCGCGA
>PKXR01000216.1 GCA_003133485.1 Candidatus Dormiibacterota bacterium | reverse complement strand
ACATGGTGGCCAGGCCGAACTGGAGTTGCCGCCGCCGCAACTCATGAATGAGCGTGACCACGATCCTACTGCCCGAGCAACCCAGCGGATGGCCTAGCGCGATAGCTCCGCCGTTAACGTTGACCCGCTCGTCTTGGGCCTCGAGGCCCAGCTCCTGCAGCACCGCAAGGGACTGGGCCGCGAAGGCTTCGTTCAGCTCGATCAGATTGATGTCCGCCAAAGCCAGGTGGGCTCGCTCCAAGGCTTTCTTGGTCGCCGGCACCGGACCGATCCCCATGACTCGTGGCGGAACTCCGGCGACGGCCATGCTCCGGATAGCCGCCATGGGACGAAGCCCTCGGCGGTCGGCGAACTCCCGGGAGGTCAGCAGGAGCGCCGCGGCACCGTCATTGAGGGGACTGGAGTTGCCCGCGGTGACGGACCCGTCCGCGGCGAAGGCCGGCTTGAGCTGGGCCAGCCGCTCCAAGGTGGTGTCCGCCCGAGGGCATTCGTCGGCGGTGACGGTCCCCTTGGCTGTCTCCACCGGGCTGAGTTCGTCCTTGAAAGCGCCTCGATCCTGGGCCGCCAGCGCCCGACGGTGACTGGTGAAGGCGAACTGATCCTGGGACTCACGGTCGATGGAGAAAATTTCGGCCACGTTCTCAGCGGTTCGGCCCATCGAATCAGTGCCGTAGAGAGCCTCCATCCGAGGGTTGATGAAGCGCCAGCCGAGGGCGCTGTCATGAAGAACGCGCTCCCCCCTGGAGTAGCCCCGGTCCGGCTTAGCGGTCACCCAGGGCGCCCGGCTCATCGACTCGACCCCACCTCCGATGATTGCTGAGCCGTCCCCGTAGGAGATCGCCCGGGCGGCATCGACCACCGCCTCCAGGCCGCTGCCACACAGGCGGTTTACCGTGCAGCCCCCCACCTCGACTGGAAAACCAGCTAGGAGCACGGCCATCCGCGCGACGTCGCGATTGTCCTCGCCGGCCTGATTGGCACACCCGAGGTAGACGTCCTCCATCTCCTTGGGGTCCAGGCCGACCCGGTCGACCAGCGCACGCAGAACCAAGGCGGCCAGGTCGTCCGGTCGCTCGGATGCCAGCACCCCGCCATATCGACCGATGGGGGTCCGGACTCCGTCAACGATCACCGCCTCAGCCACTCACTGCCTCCTCTTGCCCTTCGGGTCCAAATTGGGCTGGCCAGATTCTCGGCGTTGGTCCGGACCCCGCGAGAGGCCAAACTTCGGCCCAAGCCGGACCGGGAAGGGGTCCAGGACCACGCTCTTCACCAAGCTTAGACCGGGCCGGCACCGGCACCCGACGACGGCTGCCTCCGCTCAGAAGGAGAAGTCGTCGTAGATGGAGCCTCGGCGCCGATCGTCGGGCTGAACCATCTCAGTCACCCGGCGGGGGTGGACCCCGGCCGCCCGACCTCTCCACTCGCGGGGGGGCCGCCTGGGCCGCGCCGGCCTCTTCTGCCCAGGATGCTCTGCCCCCCGTCCTCGCTTGGGCCCGGGGCTGGCCCTGGTGACCCCCCGCCAGATCGCATCCAACCCGGCCCCGCCCCAGGTCGCCATTACGGAGGCGGCCGCCACCAGGATCCCCGCCGCGAGGGGGGCCCGGCTTCGGAATCCCCGCCAGATCAGCTTCTGGTAGACGACCAGCACCAGCAGGCCGTCCAGGAGCAGCAGGATGGGTGTCCAGCTGGCCAGCTGGCCGAGCGAGGCCCGCTGCGCGGCCGCGACTTTTTGGGCGGCCACGACCTTGGCCTCGGCCCTCCGGTAGGCCACCAGCTTGGTATCGATCCTGGGGATCTGGGGCGCGTAAGCGAGCATGCCCTTGGCCAGGCTGCTCGCCACCACCGCCCGGAAGCTGGGGTCGGCCAGGAGCTGCGAATCCTGCTGGTTGCTCATGAATCCTACTTCGATCGTCACCGCCGGCATCGGGGCATGGACCCAGAGCTGGGGGAGAAGCTGCGTGCCGCGGTCGCCCATGCCGGCCGGCGCGATGGCGGCCGCCAAACTCGCGCTCAGCTTGGTGGCCAGAGTCTGGTCCTTGGCATGCGGCATGAACACGGTGGCTCCTTCCAGGCTGTCCGTGTTCCAGTCATTGACCCACAGGCTCAATAGGGCTTGGGCGTGGCCATCCCTGGCGATCTGCTCCGCCCGAGCGATGGTGACGTCGATGTCGGTGGTCCTAGTCATGACCACCTGGACCCCTTCGGCTTCCAGGTCTTTGCGGAGATCCAGGCCCAGCGAGAGAGTGACGTTCTTCTCCTTCAGGCCATTGAAAGGAGAGATCGCGCCAGGGTCGTAGCCACCATGTCCGGGCATGATCGCGACCACATACTGCTTGGGAGCCTTGAGAGTCCGGGCAGCCGGGACCGGGGCGTGCACTGACGCCAGGACAGTCCCGGTAACGAGACCACCACCCAGCGCGGCGATCCCGAGGGCCAGGGCTGGGACGTAGAGAGAACGGGTTGGCCCCTTTCGCATCGCGACCGGCCCAGTATAGGCACCTAGTCGGATCTCGTCCAATCCTCCGGTGGCGACCGGAGCGACCGTGGCGCGAGATCCTGGCCATGGGTTGCTCCTAGGCCGAGCGTTGACAGTCGGCCCGGACTAGCGCCAACCTGAGACCAGGATTCGAAGGCTTGTGCCCGATCGGAGGACCGTGATGTCAGAGAGCTGGCTGCCACCGGCAACGCCGCTCGGTCCTCTGGAGTTGCTGTTCCAGTCGAGGTCGCTGACCGAGTACGATCTCCCGCCCGAACTGGCGGACCTGTACGGCGGGTCGTTCGGTCTGCCCTCCTCCCTGCTCTACTCCAACTTCGTGACCTCGCTGGACGGAGTGGCGGTTATCGGCCCCTCGTCCGGGTCGACACTGAGCGGCAACAGCCAGGGGGACCGGTTTGTCATGGGGCTGCTCCGGGCCTGCGCTCAGGCGGTTCTCATTGGTTCTGGGACGCTGAGCGGCAGCCCCGGTCATGTGTGGACCGCCGAACACGTTTACCCGCCGATGGCCGCCGCCTACCGGGAGCTGCGCCGCCGCCTGGGGCTGGCGGAGCGCCCCACCCTGGTAGTCGCCAGCGGCTCCGGCAAAATCGACATGGACCACCCCGGGTTGGCCGAGCCTGCGCTCTTGCTGACCTCAGATGAGGGCCGTAGCCGGTTGGCCCAGGGCGGCGATCACCAGGTTGTGGTGATCGGCCCTGGTCCTGAGCTCGACCCAAAGAAGATGGTCGAAGCCGTTCGCCGGGCCGGGCACCGGATGATCCTCACCGAGGGTGGGCCCCTGCTGTTGGGGGGTCTGCTGGGGGCCGGACAAGTGGATCAGCTCTTCCTGACGATTTCGCCGCTCCTGGCGGGCCGAGAGAAGGATGAGCGGAGACCGGGCTTCGTGGACGGCATCCAGCTCTTGGGTGGCAACCGCTCCCCCTGGCTGAGTCTCCTGAGTGCCCGTCGCCAGGCGTCGCACCTCTTCCTGCGCTACCTAGTGGAGGGCGCGGAGCGGCTGGGGAAGGAAGGCCAGCCCGCAAGTCCGGATTGACGCCGAGGGGACCTATTTCGCTCGGGCGCTATCATCGGAAAGGGCCAACCTTGCTGGAGAAATTCACATGAGCGACACCGTGGAAGAGACCGAGAACCTTAGTGACGCCGAGTGGCGCTCTCGCCTGACTCCCGACGAGTATCGCGTCCTGCGGGAGAAGGGCACCGACCCCGCTTTCCAGGGTGAGTACACGCACCCCGGGCGCCCCGGGCTGTACCGCTGCGCGGGTTGCGGGTATGAGCTCTTCATCTCCGACACTCAATTTGACTCCGGTTCTGGGTGGCCCAGCTTCACAGCTCCCGTGGAAGCGAGCCACGTTGAGACGGAAGTGGACCGGAGCCTGCTGGGACGGAGCCGCACCGAAGTGATGTGCAGCCGTTGCGGTGGTCATCTGGGCCACGTCTTCGACGACGGACCGGGACCGACTGGCCAGCGCTGGTGCATCAACTCCACCAGCATCAAGTTGGATCCGCAGGGTCCCGCCTGATCTGACCGGGAGCGAACCGGGAAGCCCTTACCACTCGACCAGAGCCCAGATTTCAGGCCTGATTGAGCCCCCGGCATCGACGCCCGCGAAGAGGCGGGCTGACTCCTTCACGTGCTCCACCGCAGCATCGTGCCGGCCGCTGGCCTGCAGCAGGTCCGCCAGATTGGTGTGCAGGGCTGCGACCCGGTGCCGGTCCCCGAGCTCCAGTCCCAGCCGGAGCGCCTGCTCGGCCTCGGCGAGGGCCTCGTCGAGGCGGTCGACCTCGGCGAGGAGCCGCGACAGATTGTTGAGCGCCGCCACTGCCGCCCCCGGATCCGCCAGCCCCCGCGCGTGCTCCAGGCTCTCCCGCAGAAGTGGTTCGGCGGCGGCGGACCGCCCGCTCCGGGCGGCCAGCACCCCCAGCACGTTGGTCGCCTGGGCCAGGGCCCGGCGGTCTGCGACCTGGCGGGCCAGGGCGAGCGCTTTCTCGCCGAGTTCGCCGGCCTCGCTGAATTGACCGCGGCGGTAGGCGACCAGTGCCAAATCCGCCTCCAGCCGCGCCCGTCGAGAAGTTTCGTCGGCTGGCAGGAGGTCCCGAGCCGTCGTCAGATGGCTGGCCGCCAGCGGCCACTCACCAAGGCGATGGTGCACGTCGGCCAACCGGTGCTCTACCTCGGCCAGGGCCAGATCGTCGGCATCTACTCGGGCGGCGGCCGTTTCGAACGATTGGAGAGCCTCACCGTAGCGACCGAGGGCTATCAGGACATCCCCGGACGCCACCAGCGCAGGCACTTCGGGATAGCCCAGCGCCCGGGCCTGGGAGATGTGGGCCAGCGCCTCCGCGTGGGCGTAGAGGGTCCGGGAGCGCTCGCCGGCCGCCCACCACCAGTCGGTGGCTTCCGGCTCGCGACCCGCTTGCTGAAGATGGTTGGCCACGGTGGCCGCCCGGACGCTGCTGGCATCCCGCTCATGCCGGCGGATCAGGACGTCGGCGGCGCGCCCGTGGATCAGCCGGCGGCGGGCCAGGCTGGTGGTGTCATAGGCAACCCGGCGCAGCGCCTCGTAAGGGAAGTCATAGGTGGGCGCCCCGGACGCCTCCCGGGGGGGAGCCTCCACCAGGAGTGCATGCGCCAGGGCGGTTTCCAGCCCATCCACCACCTCACCCTCCCCTCGACCGCTGACCAAGCGCAGCAGCTCCGCATCGAAGCTTCGGCCCAGGACCGCCGCGGCCGAGATCAGCTGAGCGGTTGGCTGCCGCATCGCGGTGATCCGACGAGACAGCACCTCCCGGGCCGAGGCAGGGGGTCCTGCGTCCGCCTCTCCAAGTACCCGGGCGTCCCCGTAGGCGCGCACCAAGAGCGGCAGGCCCTTGGTCTCATCGAGCAGCCGCTCCAGGTCTGTTGCCGGAGCTCCGATCGCGTCCAAAAGCTCGCGGACCTCGCCCTCGCCGAACGGCTGAAGGTTGAGTTGGTGGGCCCTGCCGGAATCGGCGGCACTCGCCAGGGCACTAGCCAACCCGCGCAGCCGCTCGGCGTTCTCGGCGGACCAGCTGACGACGAACAGCAGGGGAAGTTCCGGCAGGCGCCGCACCAGGTAGGCCAGCACATCCAGCGAACGCTGATCGACCTGCTGGAGATCTTCCACCACGATCACTCCGGGCTCGTTGGCAAAGACGGCCCGGAGAGTCGCGGCGATCGCGGAATAGAGCCGCGCCAGTCCAGCCGAGCTGGCCACGGCCGGCGGAGTGGCCGATGCCCCGGGTGCCAGTTCAGGGGCAAGCCGGCTCACCTCCATGGCTACCCCCGGGGTCAGCTGGGCCGCCAGGTCGGGGCGGATCGCCCCCACTGCCCGGAGGATGTCGGCGACGGTGATGTAAGGCAGGCCCGATTCCCCTTCGTGGCCGCGGGCTACCACCACCGTCACCCCCTCGTTCTCGACCGATTGGCAGAACTTCGAGATCAATGAGCTCTTGCCCAACCCGGGTTCACCCACCAGAGCCACGATCTGGCCCTGGGTCCCGACCGCCCTCCAGGCCGAGCGCAGCTGAGCCAGCTCAGCTACCCGGTCGACGAAGGGCGCCTCTATCGGGAGCCCAAGGGCCGGACCGGAGTCGGAGGTAGGCGGGCGAGCTGAACTCGGGGCGGACCGCTTCGGTTCGGCTGGCCCGGCCGGCTGGAGTGATCCGGCCAGCACCTCCTCGTAAAGCTCGGAGGTGTAGGGCAGAGGCGCCACCCCCAGCTCTTGGTCCAGCACGCCGACGCAAGCGCGGTACTGCTTTATCGAGGTGGAGCGCTGGCCAGTCCAGGCGTAGAGGCGAATCAGCGCCTGATGAGCTGGTTCGTGGAGTGGGTCCAGGCCCAGCCATCGGCGGGCATAGTCGAGTGCGGTGGCGAGGTTCCCCGCGGCCGCGTGGATCCCCACTAACTCCTCGAGAGCGAT
>PKXR01000250.1 GCA_003133485.1 Candidatus Dormiibacterota bacterium | reverse complement strand
GGGCAGGCAGGCCCGGCAGCTGCCGCAGCTCTTCCGGGAGGGCTGGTCGGGACTCAGCTCCAGGCTCAGGACCAGTGAGGCCAGGAGAACGTAGGAGCCACCCTGGGGGGCGATCAGCTGGGTGTGCTTGCCGCAAAAGCCGAGCCCTGCCCGCTCGGCGATGGCCCGGTCCAGGGCCCTGCCGTGGTCGACGAACCGGTGCCATCGCAGGTCGGGTGATCGCTTGGCCAGTCGTTCGACCAGTCGGCGCAGGGCCCGATCCAGATGCAGGTGGTAATCCTCTCCGAGGGCGTAACCGGCGATCCGGCCCCGGGGCCGTCCACCGCTGGTCGGCGGGTCGGGGGGAGCGCTGAGCGGCTGGGCGGCTGGCTGGTAGGGGTAACTTAGGGCCACCAGGCTCCGGCCCCAGGGAAATCGCCGACCGAGATCGGCCGCATCGTTGATCCGCTCCTCGGTGTACCAGGGCATACCCTCCATCCGTCCCTCTGCCAAGGCCCGTCGAGCCCGCTCGGCGGCTTCGTGGAACGGGGCCAGGTCCGTGACCCCCACCTCGGCGAAGCCCTCGCGCCGAGCCTCGATCTCCAGCAGCTCGCGGAGAGAGAGGCGCGGGTACCGGGTCCCTGCGGAGCTCGCGAGTGATGACATGCCGACATTGTCCGGCTCGGCTTTGCCATGATTCGCCAGTGACCGATTCGGAATTGACGGCGCGGGTGCGAGGCGTGATCGCGTCCGGGCCTGCCAGTGACAGCCTGCTGGTCACGCAACCCCGGCCCGGAGAGGTGGTGGTGCAGGCGCATCCGAGCTCCAACTTCGTGGTCGTACTCACCCCGGAGGTGCTCCGCGAGCTCGAGACGGCGCTGCATAAGTGGATCCCGANNGCGGCAGGTGCGCTTCGACCCCCATCACTGAGCCTCGCCTCCGGCGTGCTGGTGAGATGAGCACGCCGGAGCCATGGCTACGGCCTGAGATCGGGCCGGGCAGTTAGGAGGGCGTGCAATTGCGAGCGAAGGCGAGTGACACCGGCCTAGGAGCGATCAGGGCCGATGTGGTGGTGGTCCCGTACTTCCCGGCGCGTCCGCTGGGCCGATGGGCCGTAGCCGCCGATCGGGCGCTGGACGGACTTCTCAGCCGCATGGTCGACGACCACGAGGCGACTGGCGCGTTTCCCAAGCGCACTCCGGTCGCGACCATGGGCAAAATTCCGGCTCCTCGGGTCGTCTTCCTGGGCCTGGGGCGCCCTCAGGAGCTGGATGGCTACCGCCTTCGCAACGCCCTGCAGTTCACGGTCCGCGAAACCAGGCGCTTCTGCCGCAGCCTGGCGGTTCTGGTCGACGAGGCAGTGGTCGCCGCGCTCTCGGCCAACGACCCGCTCCAAGGTGAGCCAGCAGCGGTCGCCCGGGCCATCGCTGAGGGGGTCGCGCTCGGCAACTACCACTTGGGTCAGCTAAGAACCGGGGAGGATTCGGGCGCGATCGAAGAGCTGGAAGTGCTAGGTCTGGGTACTGGGACTGAGGTTGCGGACGCCCTCACCGAAGGCGCCGCCCTTGGCGCAGGGACCAACCGGGCCAGAGTGCTGCAATGGCAGCCGAGCAACCGGCTGACCCCCACCCAGCTCGCTGCGGAGGCCGAGCGGGTGGCCAGCGAGGGCGGTCTGGAGTTGGAGGTGCTGGACCAGACCGAGATGGAGCGGCTCGGGATGGGCGCCCTGCTGGCGGTGGCCCAGGGGTCCCACGAGCCCCCCAAGCTGATCTCGCTGCGGTATCGCCCGAAGACCCAGGCCCAGTCGGCCAAGGTGCTGGCCCTGGTGGGCAAAGGCATCACCTTTGACACCGGCGGAATCTCACTCAAGGCCACAGACGGGATGTCCGANNCTCACGGAGAACATGCCCGGAGGCCATGCGATCAAGCCAGGGGATGTGGTCAGCGCGATGAATGGCAAAACCATCGAGATCACCAACACTGATGCCGAGGGGCGCCTGGTCCTCGCTGACGCGCTGGGATTCGCCGCCTATCGTGGGGCGACCCACCTGGTCGACGTGGCCACCCTAACCGGCGGCGCGGTGAGGGCTCTGGGCTATGCGGTGACCGTTGCCATGGGGACAAGTCAGGAGCTGATCGCCCAACTGCGCCGTGCTGGGGCCTTGGCCGGGGAACGGATCTGGGAGCTACCGCTCTATCCCGAGTTTGACGTAGCGCTCACCTGCGATATCGCCGATGTCCGTAACAGCTCGGAAAGTCCCGTCGCCAGCTCCATCAACGGCGGCGTCTTTCTGCGCGAATTCACCAGCGACCTGCCGTGGGTCCATCTGGACATTGCCGGAACCGCCTACCACAGCGAGCCGCGCTGGAAGCCGGTGGTTCCGGTCGGCCCTTCGNNCCCGCCGCACTTGGCCCTCCGCCTCCAGCTTGAGCAGGTGGGCCAGAACGGTGCCGGCGGCCATCTCCGTCACCTCAGGCGGGTAGGACGCGTACAGGAGCGGAACCAGGGAGTCGGGGCCGCCGGGTCCGACCCGCAGCCGGCGCAGGATCTGGGATTCTCGCTGGAGGCGGTGGGCGATCAGCTCGCTGATCGCCGCCTCGGCCTCTTCGATCGGCTCCCCGTGTCCCGGGAGCAGGCGACTGGGCCGCAGCCGCAGCACGCGGTCGAGCGAGCCGAGGTAGGCGGTCATGTCGCCGTCCGGGGGCAGAACCAGACTGGTGGTCCCCTGGAGCACGTGATCACCAGTGAACAGGATCCGGGTCGATTCTTCGAAGAAGCAGAGGTGGTCTGACGCATGTCCCGGGGTGTGGATCGCTATCAGCTCGCCAGTGCCCACCAGCAGGTGGTCCCGGTCGTGGAGGGGCAGCGTGCTCGAGTCGGTCGCCCGCCGGAAGTGGACCGCGAGCGGGGCCTGGGCGAGTTCGCAGAGTCGGGCGGCACCCTCGATGTGGTCGATGTGGTGGTGGGTGCAGGCGACCATCACCACCCGGCCTCGCCGATTGGCTGACTCCAGGACCCGCTCCAGGTGGCCCTCGTCGGCCGGCCCCGGGTCGATCACCACGGTCTCCCCCCGCCCGTAGATCCAGGTGTTGGTACCGGCGCCGGTGAGGGGCCCGGGGTTGGGGGCCCGAACCAGTACGACCTCGGGGTCGGGCGTCACTGGTTCTTTCCTGCGTCCGGGCCTAGAACCGCCCCCAAATCCAGGCCGGGATAGCGGTCCGAGGTGATCTCCTCCAGCTTCGGCTGCACCCGCTGGACCTTGGAGGACCGGGCCGCCTGAACCGCCGCCGCCACCGTCGGCTGAGCCGCCAGCTGCGCCAGCACCGCGCGGGTGGGGGGAAGGAGCAGGGTTTCACCCCGGACTGACTCCCGGAGCGCGGTGCTGGGGCTGACCCAGCGCATCGAGTCCAGCTCCCCTGGGTAGTCCGGGCTGGGCTGTTGGTCAGGGGGCAGGGCCGCCATGAAGAAGCGGGTGTCGAAGATGCGGGGAAGACCTTCGGGAGTCACCCAGTGAGCGCAGAAGATGAGGTCCTCCCACGCTGGGCGAAGCCCGGCTTCCCTCAGCCCAGACAGAAATCCCTCCGGGTGCCCGTTCTGGATCCGTCGCCGCAGCGGGGCGAGCTCCGCGGCCACGCGAGAGGGACAACTGTGGCCCGCGGCGTTCCGCGCCAGCAGGACCCCGCATTCTTCGAAGGTCTCCCTCACCGCGGTTACCAGCAGGTGGCGTTCGGCGCCTGAGTTGAGCTGCAGGCCAGCCGCGGCATCGGCCCAGCCTGAATCGAGATCGGCGGTATCCACCGAACCGCCGGGGAAGACCTCGGCCCGGGGAGCGAACGAACTCGTCGCAGGCCTGGTCAGCAACAGGACTTCCAAACCTGGCTCGTCCGTCGCCAAGCCAGGCCCGTCGCGCAAAAGTGCCACCGTTGCCGCATCGCGCCGAATCGACCCAGTCAGGTCAGACTCCCGTGCCGGAGAGATTTTTCGGGGGCGGTCAGGAAGCAGCTTCCCCGCGCTCGGAGAAGCTCAGGATCTGGCGGGGGTTGATGAGAGCGAACGAACGCTGAATGGTGACCCGCTCATGGGTTAGCGCTGGCAGCCAGACCGCGTTGAGGTTGCGAACCGGGAGGAAGTCGTCCACGCTCCGCTCTAGGGTCTCCCTAAGGCTGAGGCGCGGCTCCAGGAACACCTCGCATACCAAGGAGAAAGTGTCGATGGTGAGCGCCACCTGTCGCGCCACCTTGGTTTCCAGCAAAGTCCGTCGACCCCCGTGTTCGGCCTCGCCGATAGGGACCACCATCAAGAGGGACCGCTTGGCCACCATTGCCGCGTCCTCGATGGTGCTGATCACCGGGTAGGTGCTGGCCAGCGGCTCGAGGGACAGATGCTCGATCTCGAGGTATTCGGTCATCCGGTTGACGACGTCGGTCAGCCGCAACGGCGGCACCACCTCGATGTCTCCGCTGAGCTTCAAGAAAGAACTGAAAAGTTCAACTCTTTCCCAGTTCTCCACGACGCGGCAGTATACGAGAGTGCTCCCCATCTCACACTGGCCGTCATCGAAGTGACGCAAAGTCTTGACGTGCAGCGACTCCAGCGGGGACTCGCCAACTCCCCGATCCGATTCGAGCCCCGTTTCTACTCCCAGGTGGGTAGCACCCAGGACCTGGTCTCAGTGGCGGCGGAAGCCGGCGCCGGAGAGGGACTAATCGTATTCGCCGACGAACAGCTCTCGGGTCGGGGCCGCTCGGGGCGAAGTTGGATCGCCCCCGCGGGGAGCTCCTTGATGTTCTCGGTCCTGCTCCGGCCGGCGGCTGGGACTCAGAGCTCCACGACCCTCAGCCTGGTTGCGGGTCTGGCCGTCGTGGAAGGGTTGGAGCTGGCCGGGGGGCCGCCGGCTCAGCTGAAGTGGCCCAACGACTGCCTCTGCGGAAATCGCAAGCTGGCTGGGGTTCTAGCGGAGTCGTCGGGGTCCAGGGAGGGTGAGCGAGTGGTGGTGTTGGGGATCGGCTGTAACGTCAATTGGGCGCACGCCGAGCTGCGATCCGACCTGCGGAAGACCGCCACGGCCTGTGATCTGGAGGGCTACCTCGTCGACCGCACCGACCTGGCGGAGGCGGTCCTTATCCGGCTGGCGACCAGGTATCGGGAGTGGGCTGAGGGAGGCTTCGCCGCGGTGCGCGGCGCCTGGCTCAGCCATGCCGCCTGGATCGGCCAGAAAGTCATTGCCGAGAACCAGAACGGCTCAGTCGTAGGGACGGCTGTCGGGATCTCAGATGGCGGTGAATTGATCCTGGAGACTCCCGACGCCCAAGTCGCAATCGGGGCGGGAGAGCTGGCGCTAGCGTTCGGCCCCCAGGTGCGGTTGGCGAAGGGAGCGATTGATTAGCGTCACCTTCCCCACAGGAGCCGACTCTCCAGAGGGCGTCCGCCAATTCGATTTGCCGCTCTGGGCACCTTGACGCATCTCCGGGTGCCATCTAGGATTGAGATGCACCCTCAAGTCTGGAGAGGGTGCCGAACTTCTCCCGACGCGCGGATTCAAGGGACCGAACTTGCCCACCATCTCTGAAACCTCCCAAGAAATCTCCAAGCTTTATGAGTCCGACCACATCGAGCGCCGCGAGCGCAACGCCCGCCGCAACAAGATCCTCTCCATCGATCGGCTCCTGAACGAACTGGAGCAGCTGAACATCGCCGAGGAAGTGGTAGTGCCTCTGGCCCTGCGCAGCCAGTGCCGACGGCTACTCGCCAAGGAAGGCCATCCCCTGGGGCGCCGCCGGGCCGACGAAGTGGTCATCGCCGAGTGGATGGATGCTCTCTACGACGTNNGGCTGATGTTCACCATCGGCGACGAGGACGAGTAGGCTGGTTCGCTGCTGAGCAACCCTCCCCGAGGAGAGGTGCCGCTGTGACGATCGCTGGCCCCCATAGCTCAGCGGATAGAGCGCCG
>PKXR01000146.1 GCA_003133485.1 Candidatus Dormiibacterota bacterium | reverse complement strand
GACATCTTCCTGATGAAGGCCGAGGGCATGGACCAGCAGGGCAACCTCAAGAACGCCATGGAGCTGACTGGGGTAAGGCCGCAGATCCTCGATCGCCTGTTCGACATGGGTCTGTCGGTTCCGCCTGAGATTTCCCGGCTTTTCCCGGACCGGCGCACCGATCAGGTGGCCGCGATCAAGTTGCCGACTCCACCCCCGGGGCCACTGCAGAGGCGCCTTGGCTGAAAGTCGGCAGCGACGGACGGCCGCTCGCCGACTGGCCAAGGGTTTCGGGGGAGTCGTACTGGGGGTAGCTCTGAGTGTCACGCTGAGTGGGCTCCTGGCCGCCCCGGTCTTCGCTCAGCCAACCGGCAGCGCAACCTCATACGACGGAGAGCTCTTCAGCCTCACCAACAACGACCGGACCAGCAACGGGCTGGCGGCGCTGACGGAGAACGGCACCCTCGGTTCCATCGCTGAAAGTGGGTATTACGGAGGTTGCTCTCGGCCTATCTATGGCCGCGCCGCGGACATGATCACCAACGACTACTTCTCCCATGTGATCCCCGGCTGCAGCGCCGACGGCGGCTACGTCTGGCCGATCATGTCTGCCGACGGGGTGGACTGGAGTTCGGCCGGAGAGAATGTCGGCTGGAACAGCGACTACGCGGATCCGGCGGCCGGAGTCAACACCCAGTTCATGGACTCACCGCCTCACCGGGCCAACATCCTGGGGGCCTACAACGAATTAGGGATTGGATCTTGGTACACCTCCGGTTCCTGGAACTATCCGGACAGCGGAGGCGGTCCTTGGACGGATGTCTACATGTTCGCCCAGGAGTTCGTCCTGGTTGGCAGTTACGCTCCCCCACCATCGCCGGGTGGAGGCGGCAGTGGGGGCGGGTCCGCTTCCTCACCCGCGACCCCGACTCCGACTCCGGTCCCCACCGCTACCCCGACCCCTACCCCCAAGCCCCCGCCTCCGGGGGTCGGTGCCAGGTCGCCCAAGCTGGCCCGGGGGTTGCTTTCCAGCACAATTGACCAGGTGATCAGCAGCTACCTAGATGAGTGAGGCCCCGGCCCCAATCGAGCCGGGCGCGGCCACCGGCCAGGCGGTCCTGGAAGCAACGGGACTCCACAAGAGCTTCGCAATCAGCAAAACCCCGCATGAGGTCGTGCGCGGGGTTTCGTTGACGGTCAACCCGGGTGAGTTCTTCGCCGTCATGGGCCCGAGCGGGTGCGGCAAGTCCACCCTGCTGAACATGCTGGGAGGGCTCGCCACTCCGGATCAAGGTCGCGTTGTCGTCGGAGGTACCGATCTCTACTCGCTCAGCGAAAGCGAGCGGGCGTCGTTTCGACGTCGTCAGATCGGCTTCATCTTCCAGTTCTTCAACCTGCTCCCCAGCCTGACCGCTGCCGAGAACGTGATGTTGCCCTACCGCCTGGAGCGAAACCGGGCGTGGCCGCTGCGAGGGCTGGGTCGGGACCGTGACGCCCGGGCCCGGGCCCACGACCTGATGGCCATGCTGGGACTGAAGGGGATGCAGGGACACCGGCCCGACGAGATCTCCGGCGGTGAGCAGCAGCGGGTGGCGGTGGCCCGGGCCTTCGTCAACCGTCCACTGATCCTCCTGGCCGACGAACCCACCGGCAACCTCGACTCCGCGGCCGGCGCCGCGCTGCTGGACCTGCTGGAGGAGCTCAACGCCGGCGGGGCCACCATCATCGTGGTCACCCACGACCACGCGGTCGCCGCCCGGACGCGGCGGCGCATCGAGATGCTCGACGGGCACATCGTCGCCGATACCCGCCCCGGCCCCGTTACCAGCCACCCGGTCATGGACGGCGGTGACCCCGGCGGCCGGCCCGCCCCCCGGCCCGCGCAAGAAGGACCGTCATGACCACCACATCGCGGCAGCCGTCCGCCCCGGCCGCGGCCCGGCTGCGTCCCGCCGACCTGGCCGCCCTGGCCAGCGTCGGGCTGCGGGCCCGTAAGCTGCGTGCCGGGCTGTCCGCGCTAGGCATCGCGATCGGGGTGGCCGCGATCGTGGCCGTGCAGGGCCTGGCCGCCTCCTCCTCCGCCGCGCTGCTGGCCCAGATCGCCCGGCTGGGCACCAACTTGCTGACCGTCTCCAACGGGCAAACCTTCACCGGTGCCACCGCCGAGCTGCCCGAAGCGGCGCCGGGCATGATCGCCCGGCTGCCCGGGGTAACCGCCGTTCAAGACACCGGAAGTGTCAGCAACGTCAGCGTCTACAAGTCCCCGCTCATCCCCCCGATCGAAACCAACGGCCTCAGCATGGATGCCGCCACCCTGAGCCTGCCCGCGGCGGCTGGCACCAGCATTGCCCAGGGCCGGTTCCTGAACGCGGCGACCGCCCGCGAGCCGGTCGCGGTGCTCGGCGCCACCACGGCGCAACTACTGGGCATCGACCGGATCCGGCCCGGAATGCGGATCTGGGCCGGCCCCGGCGGTCCTGACGGCCAGTGGTTCTACGTGACCGGCATCCTCAACCCGGCCACCTATGCCCCGGAGATCGACTCCGCGGTCCTGGTCGGCTTCCCCGCCGCCGAGCACTATCTCGGCTTCGACGGGCATCCCTCCACTATCTACGTGCGCGCCCAATCCGGCCACGTCGACGCCGTCGACAATCTACTCGGAGCCACCGCTAACCCCCAGAATCCGAGCGAGGTGGACGTCTCCCAACCCTCGGCCGCCCTGGTCGCCCAGGCCGACGCCCAGGGCGCCTTCGACGACCTCTTCCTGGGGCTCGGGGCTGTAGCCCTCTTGATCGGAGCCGTCGGGGTGGCCAACATCATGATCAT
>PKXR01000225.1:9857-16422 GCA_003133485.1 Candidatus Dormiibacterota bacterium | reverse complement strand
TCGGGCCGGAACGCCTGCCGAAGGTAGCCCACCAGCTCGGGGCGGCGTGGCGCGAGGTGAGCAAGTTCCGCGAGAAGCTCGAGGCAGACGTGAGGGCGGCAATGCCCGATGTCGATCTGCCCAAGCTGCCGAAGACCCGGGCCGGGGGCGCGGCGGCGGTGGCGACGTTCCTCGCCGGGCTGACNNACGAAGACGATGACACTGACGAAGACGATGACACTGACGACGCCGACAGCGCCATCACCAAGGCGACCAGCAACGGCACTGCCACCGGCAATGCCGCCGCTGAGCCTGCAGCGACCGCCGCCGCGGCGACGGAGGCACCGCTCGGGGCGCACCTGAGCGCCAGCGCCGAGCGCAAGATGCAGCAGCTTGCCGCGCGCCGTGCCAAGTCCATCGCCCGCGCCCAGACCCGCGCGTCGGTCACCGCTGGCGCCAAGGCCGCTTCGCCGGCGATCGCCGCGCCGGCGCAAGTGGGCTCTGGTCTCGAGGACTCGCCGATCGGATTCGATGACCCGAGCATGAATTGACGGGTGTCGGGAATCTGTGAGGGCGTGAGCTGATGGCAACGATCCTCCGGCGGAAGAGCGCGCCGCGCCCAGACCCGAATGCGATGACCTTGATCGAGCACCTCGCCGAGGTCAGGCGGCGGCTCATCATCTGCATGGTCTCCATCGCGGCGGGCGCCATCGTCGCCTACCTGCTCTACCCGCAGATCCTCACCTTTTTCGAGCATCCCTATTGCGAGACCCATCCCGCCGGGGGTTGTCAGCTGACAGTGCTGAGCCCGATCGACAACCTCTCGATCCGCCTGCAGGTGGCAGCGTTCGGCGGGCTCTTCCTCGCATCGCCGATCGTGCTGTGGCAGATATGGCGCTTTGTCACCCCCGGGCTGAAGGCTCGGGAGAAGCGGTTCGCGATCCCCTTCGTGTTCTCGACGATCGGCCTGTTCGCCCTCGGGGCCTACGCCGCCCTGATCACCTACCCGCACGCCCTCGGGTTCTTCCGCGCAGTGGGCGGCTCGACACTGGTGGAGCACTACACCGCCGACAACTACCTCGGGCTGATCATGCTGTTGATGGTCGCCTTCGGCGTGACCTTCGAGTTCCCCGTCGTGCTAGTCGCCCTCGAGCTCGCCGGAGTCTTAAAGCCGGCCCAGCTGCAAAAGCACTGGCGTGCGGCGGTGATCGGCATCGTTACCTTCGCGGCCGTCGTCACCCCGAGCTCGGATCCGTTCTCCATGCTCGCCATGGCCGTCCCCATGCTCCTGTTCTACGTCGCCTCGATCCTGATCGGCAAGGCGCTCAAGAAGTGATCCCCGCCGGTGTGCGCGGGCAAGCCCGTAAGGATCTCGCCCGCGGCAGGTCATACGCGCTCGACCCGTTCCAGGAGAAGGCGCTCGAGATCCTCGACGACGCCCGCTCGGTGCTGGTCGCCGCACCGACCGGCTCGGGCAAGACGGTCATCGCCGAGTACGCGGTGTTCCTCGCACTCGCCGAGCACCGGCGCGTCTTCTACACCACCCCGTTGAAGGCGCTCTCCAACCAGAAGTTCGGCGACCTCTGCCAGCGCTACGGCGAGGCCAACGTGGGGCTGGTGACCGGCGAGACCTCGATCCGGCCCTTCGCCCAGGTGGTGGTGATGACCACCGAGATCCTGCGCAACCTGGTCTACGACGACCCCCTCTCCCTGGAGCGGGTCTCCTGGGTGATCCTGGACGAGATCCACTACATCGACGAGTACCCGAGGGGCACAGTCTGGGAGGAGGTGATCGTCCAAGCCCCTCGCCACATCAAGTTCATCGGGCTTTCGGCGACCATCACCAACGTCGACGAGGTGGCGGCCTGGATGACCGAGCGCCGCGGCCAGATGGCGGTGGTGGTCCGGCAAGAGCGCCCGGTCGAGTTGCGGACCTGGCTCGGGATGCGCAACCAGCTGCTCCCGCTGCTGGACCGAAATGGGCGGCTGGACCGCCAGACCCTGGAGCGCGCCCAGCAGGATCGCAGCGGGGACCGGCGGATGGGCGGGAGCCGGCTGGCCTGGGCTTCGGAGAACGACATGCTCCGGATCCTGGACCAGCTGGCGGAGCAGGACATGCTCCCGGCGATCTACTTCATCTTCTCCAGGCGGGGCTGCCGGGAAGCGATGGCCCGCTGCAGCACCCACAGGGTGGACTTCACGTCGCTGCAGCAGAAGTTCGAGATCGACGAGGTGCTGGCGGAGCGGCTGGCCGAGGTGGACGACCCCGACGAGGCGGAGCTCTACGTGCGGTCCCTGTCGATGGACCTGCTCCGTCGGGGGATCGCCATGCACCACGCCGGGCTCCTCCCCTACGTCAAGGAGACGATCGAGGCGCTCTTCCAGATGGGGTTGCTCAAGGTGGTGTTCGCCACCGAGACCCTGGCCCTCGGTCTCAACATGCCGGCGCGGGCCTGCGTCATCTCCACGTTCACCAAGTTCGACGGCCAGGGCTTCTCAGCGCTCCGCAGCGGTCAGCTGGCCCAGCTCCTGGGCCGGGCGGGGAGACGGGGCATTGACCCAATTGGCCACGGGGTGATCCTGCGCGATCCCGAGGTGGACCTGGGAGTGATATGCGAGACCCTGCTGGGCAACGACATGGCGGTCGAGTCCAAGTTCGCCCCAACCTACAACATGACCCTCAACCTCTTGCGCCGGCACACCCCCACCGAGGCCGAGGAGCTGCTGGAGCAGTCGTTCGGGCAGTACCAGCGCATCCGAGCCCTGGACAACCTTCGGGAGCGCCGCCCCAACCTGGAGTCACGGTTGGAGGATTTGCGCCGGCGCAGGTTTCGCCACCCCAAAGTGCCCTGCACCGAGCGCACCCTGAGCCAGTACCTCGGCGCGCGTCACCCCCTGGAGCAGGCCAGGGCGGAGTCCCGTCAGCTCCGGCGTCAGCACTTTCGCGACCGGCGACGGGGACGTTTCGGCGACGGCACCCAGGACCCCGCGGGAAGGCTGGAGCGGCTGCGCCGGACGATTCGCCAGGAGGAGCGCCGGCTATCGTCCTCCCCCTGTCCCACCTGTCCGCTCCTCTCCGACCACCAAGCCAGCCGGCGCGAGATCGACGAGATCCAGGCGGAGCTGGAGGGCGCAGAGGCCACGGCCCAAGTCCGCGAGCACGAGTACCGCACCCAGCTCCAGGCCTACCGCTCGGTGCTGGCCCAGCTCGGCTACCTGGCCCAGGACCGACCCACCCGGCTCGGCCTCCTAGCTGCCGCCGTGTACGGTGAGAACACGCTCCTCGTCTCCCAGACAGTCGCCGACGGCTGGCTGGACGACATGTCACAGGAGGAGATCTGCGCCACCTTGGTGATGCTGGCCGCCGAGGACCGCAATCCCGACCGGCCCAGCGGGAAGCGTCGGATGCCGACGGGCCGCCTGGAGAAGATCGCCCGCCGACTGCGCCAGGCCCAACGCGAGCTGGCCGAAACCGAGGCCGGGTGGGGCCTTTCCGAGAGCCGCAGCCCCTCATTGGACTACGTCGAATACGTCTACAACTGGGCGAGGGGAGTCCCGCTCACCGAGCTGCAGCCACCACCCGGGGTTGACTCGGGAGATGCCCTGCGCGCCACCAAGGCCTGTTACGCGCTCTCGCGGCAGCTGGAGCAGGGGCTATCCGGCTGGCCGCTCCAGGCCGCGGTGGGCAAGGCACGCCAGAGCCTGGAGCGTGATTTGATAAGGCGCCTCTAAGCAGCGCCCCCTTGAGAACCAGGCGACGGAGTCAGGGCAGGCGCGGATCGGCCGCTCGGCAGGGGTCCGCGGCTCCACGGGTGCCCAACCAGGGCAGCGGCGCGAGGTGGTTAGAGCGCCCGCATCCGGTTCTTGCGCGGACTGTGCTCGACTTCCGCCAATCCCAGCAGCTCCATCAGCGGCGGGATGTACATACCGAATCGTCCCCGCAAGCCCTTCTTCTGCCCGTACCACCCTCCGACCGGGTTGTCGGCAGCTCGCGCCCACGCCTCCACTGTTCCGGGAGCGACCGGCTTCTGCTCGTCGGCGCTGCCGAGCTCGATCCAGTCGCCGTGGGCTTTGAGCAGCGCCTGGAGATCATCGAGGCAGCGCGCGAGGTAGGTGAGGGTGGTCTGCCCGACGGTGCAAACCAAGAGAGACGGGGCTTGGGTCTCGTCGCGATAGATGGAGTAGCTGGAAGTCCCCGGCGGCGTCTGCAGCTGCCAGGGGTCTTCTCGCGTTCCCGCATTAGTCATTTCGTCCTCTCTTTGGTCGGGATTCCGGGGGCCAACCGACGCGAGTTCCGCGGGTGACGCTCAGCGCTCCTCAGGCACGATCGACTCGGGCACCCCGACGACCCGGTAGGGAAGATCGCTGATGTCGAAGTAGCGCACCGGCTTGCGCATCCGCTTGGCGATTCCCACCTGCACCTTCAAACCCAACGAGAGGGAGCCGAACACCCACATCTCCTCGCAGCGCGCGATCAGGTTGTTCATCGCCTCCCGTACCAGCTCCTTGGGTACGGTGTGCAGCAGGTAGTAGTCGAACATCATGAAAGGGGTGATCGGCACCCGGCCCTCGTCCAGGACGAACTTGGTGAGCTGCTGGCGCCAGAAGAACGTGCGATTGCTCATGGCCACGTAGACCAGCGCCTTAGGTCGGCGCAGCGTCCGCTCCGCCTGCTCGGCGGGACTGGCCCGCGGAGTAGGGGTGAAGATCAGCTCCAGGATGTCGTCGGCGGAGCGCGCGGCGGCGGTTTCCGCCTCGGTCGAAACCTCCCCTTCGGGAGTCACCCGGCCCCGAGCGGGCCGCGACTCCTTCCCGGGAGTGGGCGCGCTCGGCGCACCAGCTACATCCAAGTCGTCAATCCCACCCAAGATCTCGGCTCGAGTATAGCCGCAGCGCCCGCCTTGAACTCAGGGATTGGGGCCGGTTCCGGTCAGCTCCGAGAGGGTCCCGAGGGCCGTCGCCAGCAAGGCTCGATGTTCGGTAGCGTTGAGCCAGCGACTGGCGCCCGAGGGGTGTGGCAGGGGCAATACGAGGGGCCGGACGGTGGCGGAGAGCGCCTCCCGAAGGCTCAGCTCGATCCCCCCGAGCCTGAAGATCCTGCCCACGGCCAGATGCATCGGCAGCTGTCCCAGGAAGCGTTCCAGGGCCAGCTGCCCCACTGCCAGGATCAGCCACGGGCGCAGGACCGCGAACTGTCTCTCGAGGTGGCCCCGGCATAACTCGACTTCGGCCGGGCTGGGCCGCCGATCGCCGGAGCCGCTGGTAGACGGCCCGGGAAAGCACTTGGTGATCGAGGTGAGGTAAATCCGCCGGCGGGCTGACTCCTCGTCGCCGAAGCCCGCCTCCTCAAGCCATCGAAACAGCTGCCGCCCAGCCCGGCCGCTGAAGGGTCGCCCGACGCCCTCCTCGACCCGACCCGGGGCCTGCCCCACCAGCACGATTTCGGCCCGATCCGGGGCGGGCAAGATGGGCGCGGCCCGGTCCAGCAGTCCCGCCTCCTCGCAGCGTCGGCAGACGAGGATTTCCTGGTGGAGCTGGGATAGCGCGAGCTCCCCGTCATGTCCCCCGCCGACCGCTCCTAGACCCCAATTTCCCTCAGAAGCTGCGGCCACCAGATGCTATCCTAGACCCCGCATGGTTGCCATCTCGGTGACCCCCCAAATCACCAGGTCTCGAGGTCTCGAGAATGCCTCACGGCTCAGACCCGCGCCGACGGCCTGATCAGCAGTCCCCGGATTCGGGGGCTTCGGTCCCGCCACCCTGGTGGAGCGCCCTTTCCGATGGTCGGCTACCCACCGAGGGGCCCAAGGTCCGGCAGACGTCCCACTGGCGGGACCGCCTGCAGCGAGTCGGCATTCGCGTCAGCGCTCCGTTGGTGGTCCTGGCGGTTGTTGGAGCGGTGGTGGCGGCCGGATTCGGCTACCAGGTCGTCGCCGGAATCGTCGGAGCGGTGTTGGTGTCGGGGCTGGGGGTGGTCACGCTGATCCACCACCGTCGATCCTCTGAGGTCGGGGACACCGCCTGGTGGCGCTGAGGGAGCGTCCGCCCCGCCCGGGAAGAGGGATTCCTGGTAGCTCGCTGATCTCCGCCTGGCCGCTGGCGGTCTCGGTCCTCGGCGGCTGGCTTAGACAGCAGTCTCGTCGTTCTGGTCCGGTCGGGGACGCCGCGGGAGTGGCGGTGGTGCTGGTCAACCGCTCCGCCAGCCTCCTCAGCGAGGTCACGGCTGAAGTGGCGAGGGCAACCGCCGGGGACGACGGGGGCGCGAAGACGACGACAGCTCCCGAGCGACGGACCGCCAGCCGTAAGGCGCGCCCGAAGTCGACCGCGGCAGGGCGAGGGAAGAGCGAAAGCTAAGGGCTCAGCCCCAGTCGGTGGCCGGCTCCGGGGGATCCGGCAGTACCTCCGCCTGCCGAATGACTGCCTCCTCCTGAATCTCGCGGCGATATGCGCGTTGGGAGGGGTTGGGAACCAGGTCGAAGAAGCGGTAGCACTCAGCTAGCTCCACTCCACTCCGCTGACCCACCTCGCGGGCGCCCTTTTCCATCCCCTCTCGCATGTCGCTGGCGTCGAACTGGCTGTGGTGCTC
>PKXR01000225.1:0-9776 GCA_003133485.1 Candidatus Dormiibacterota bacterium | reverse complement strand
TGGTCGGGGTGATTGATGTATCCGCGACCGAACCACCGATTGCTGGGATCCATGGTGATTATCGCCTCGGGGCGTAATTCGCGGATCACCCGGACCAGGTCCCGCCGTACCGCCAAGGTGTTCTGCAGGACTCCGTCGGGATAGCCGAGGCAGCGCACCTCGGAAACGCCGAGGTGAGCCGCCGCCAGCCGCTGCTCCTGGAGACGGATCCGGCTCAGCTCGCCGACAGGGATCGTCGGATCGTCGCTACCGGCATCGCCATCGGTGACGAGGCAGATCGCACCCACGCAGCCCTGGCGCGACCAGGCGGACAGCACCGACGCGGCTAGGAAGTCGCAATCGTCAGGGTGGGCCACTACGACCAGGGCCCGCTCCGGAACGTGCTCGAACAGTTCCAGTGGTTGCAGCGGGGTGGAGCGCGTGTCGGCCTCGTCGGATTCGCTCGTTGCCATCTCAACCGGGTATCCTGCCAGCCGTGAGCCTCGCTCCGCCACGGCGTACTCGGATCGCGACCTTCTCGATCGTCGCGACCGACGGCGTGGACTGGGGAGTGGCGGTCGCTTCCAAGTTCCTGGCGGTCGGCAGCGCCGTCCCCGCGGCTCGCGCCGAGGTGGGGGCAATCGCCACCCAAGCGATGGCCAACACTGGCTACAAGCAGCTGGGTTTGGATCTGCTGGAGGCCGGTCGGCCCGCGAGTGAGGTGGTGGAAGTGCTCACCGGGGATGACGATGGACGGGAGCACCGGCAGCTGGGAGTGGTGGACCGTCACGGCGGGGCCGCTACCTACACTGGATCCGGGTGCTTCGAATGGGCCGGCGGCCGCATCGGCAAGGGCTGCGCCTGCCAGGGCAATATTCTCGCCGGCCCCGAGGTGGTCGACGCCCTGCTCTCCGTGTTTGAGGGCTCGCCCGGCGACCTAGTCAATCGGCTGATGGCCGACCTGGCGGCCGGGGACCACGCGGGCGGCGATCGACGCGGTCGGCAGTCCGCCGCGCTCTTGGTGGTCCGGCGTCACGCCGGCTACGGCGGTTTCGACGACCGGATGGTGGACTTGCGGGTCGAGGACCATCCCCAGCCCATCCCCGAGCTCTCGCGTCTGCTGGATCTCTGGCGCCTCTACTTTGAAAAGGCGTCCACTGAATCGTTCCTGCCCGTAGACGACGCCATGTTCGAGCGGCTGCGGAGCGCCCTGGAGCGGGCGGGCCGGCTTCCGGCAGGCGGCAGCTCCGAGCAGCTCTGGTCGGCCTTCGATGCCTGGGTCGCGGATGAGAACCTGGAGGACCGGGTCCCTTCCCGAGAGGCCATCGATCCGTTGGTGCTGGCCAAGCTGGAGGCGCTTCCCGCGGGGGGTTAGCTGGCCAGGCCAGCCTCCCCAGTTTCCGGCGCAGAGGCCTAGACCGCACGCCCTATCGACGAACGACTGATCTAGTGCCACGCTTGGACAGGAGGTGAAAGAGCAACAGCTGCTGGGCGCTGAACGCAGCCTCTCCGTATTCGGCTGTCAGTTCCAGGACTTCTGTAGCCAGCGGCATCAGAGGAAGCCGGTAAGCGAGCTGTACCGCCTTGCGCACTCCCAGGTCATCGGCCACCACCACCGGGCGACCGAGCACCCGGGTGAGGTACTGGCTGGCGGTCCACGGNNTCTCACTTCGGCATCGGATGCCAGTTCCAGCGCCTCGAGTGAGAGCTCACCACGGCAGATGGCAGCTCCCAAAGCTCCCAGGCAGCGGGCCTTAGCCTTGGTCAGCCGAAGCTTGGCCCATCCCTCGGGAGAAGCCGCCGCCATCTGCTCGGGGTCCGGGCAGATCACGAATTCATCTCCGACAACGATCCGCTGACCGAGTCGCTGAAGGATGGCCCGGCGCACGGTGAGGGCCAGGGTGAGATTCACCTGCTGAGCAGTGACCATCGCGAGCAGTGCTCCCAACGGATCGAGCGCCCGCACCGGAAAGACCCCTGGATGGAGTTCCTTAAGTTCTGCGATGACCGGATCGCGACGGCCCAGTTCGGCGAGAGCGTCCTGCTCGTCGACGAACATCGACTGGAGACGACGCCCCAGCCCGGGTGTCGGGTTTACGGGGGCGGTCTCCACCTCCAGGAAAAAATCCGTCGCAGGTTGCCTGCGCAGCCGGACCGCTCCGATCTCCCCTTCGATCCGGTAAGGCCGTATGAATCGGTGGCCATCCCAGCGGTCCATCTGGTCGTCGCCATAGCGGCTGAACCGGGCCAGGGAGGCATCAAGATCGAGCCCGACCGGCGCCGCCAGCCTGGGAAGCTGGGCGCTCGTGCTCAAGGAGCCGGCAAGAAGACTAAGCGCGAGAGCCGGAGCGCGTGAGGTCCCCTTCGGAGTATCCCCACCGCCTCTCCGTCGAAGCTGGTCCGGTCGGACCCGGGGCCGTGCCGGCTCCAACGCTGTAGTGGGCGGGGTCGCGACGCGCCAGCCAAGCGGGGATGGCGCAGCTGGCCGCGAACACCAGGAACCAGCCCATGAACAGGGGCACCCCGATGCCCCACATGTCGAGGGCCAGGTAGAAGTGAAAGTCATAGGGGTCCATGGCTTGGAAGGCAGCCATGAGCAGGCCCGATACTCCGAGGGCTAGACAGTTCAGCGCGAAGCCGTGAGCTAGCATCCGCCCCCGGACCGCCCGAAAGCGGTCCAGTGCATTGCTGCGCTGGGGCAGTTCGGCTCCGCGGTGCCAGCCTCGCCACAAAATGATGAGCAATCCCGCGCCCGCCAGCCCGCCAGCGGCGAGAAGGACCACCCCGAGGGCGATCATGTTCTGGGCGACTGCCTGCGACAGCTGCTGGGTCACGCCGTAGACCCCCTCGTTGAGCAGGAGCCCTCCTCCCGTGAGCAGAGCGCCGGCAAAGATCGCGACCGCTGCCACCGCCGACCGGTCTGGCCCGCGCCAGTGGTGGCTCGGGGTATGAGCGTCGATGGCGGCCAGCGCCTTCCAGACGAGGGGGGCACCGATGGCCCAGCCAACCCAGGGTGGGACGATCGCCGGCAGCCAGTCCACCAGCGGGTTGAAGTGGAAATCGTAGACATCCCAGATCCGCAGAACGTTCATCCCCAGCCAGATCACCAGGGTATAGGACAGTAGGTAGAAGAAAGCGCCCACCACGAGCTGGTACCGGGCCTCAGCCAGCCGCTGCAGGCCACCGTCCGGTCCCCCGAGCAAACCGGCAACCTTCCAGTACAGAGGACCGAAGAGGACCAGAACCAGCAGCACCGGGGTGAACCACGGCAGGATGTCCAGCAGAAGGTTGAAGTGGAAGGTGACCGGGTTGATGGCCTTGAGCAGAACCATCAGGGCCCACACCACTCCGACGAACGCGAGGCCCATGAAACAGGCGCCTACCAGCACCTCGAAACGGCGTCGGACCAAGATCGCCAGCTTCACCGGATCCTATGGTAGCGGCCGATACCGGGCGTTATGGGAAGTTGGCGGCTGAGAGTACCTGGCTGGGTTGCTGNNCGCCGTTGCGGGTGGGCGGTCTCACCTCGCTCCAGCATCGCCACGAAGTGCTCGATGCGTCGTGCGCGCGTCTCCGCCCGTTTGGCCTGACTGATCCGATACAGCACGGCGTATCGGTTCTGGCTGCTGAGAATCTCGAACATCGCCTGAGCGCTCGGGTTGACCACCAGCGCAGCGGCCAGATCCGCCGGAACCTCGATGCCGGATTGCCCCGCGTAAGCCGCCTCCCAGTTCCCGTCGGCGCGGGCTCGCCCCACGGCCGCCAGGCCGGCTGGCTGCATCCGGCCTTCCCGGGTCAGCCGGTCGATGTTCCCGATGTTGTTCTGGGACCAGCGGCTGCGGGACAGCCGAGGGGTGAATCGCTGGCGATAGGTGGCATCGTCGCGACGCTGAACCTGACCGTCGATCCACCCTTGGCAGAGCGCCTCATCGAGCGCTTGGTCATAGGTGAGATGGGTCGGCGTCGTGGTGCCCTTCTTGGCCAGCACCAGCCACACTCCAACTGCATCAGCATGGTGTTCGATAAGCCAACTTCTCCAGGCCGCCCCGTCAGCGACGGTCAGTTCGGGAAGTTCACTGGTCATGGCCAACGAAGACTTCCTCTCTCCTGCATCACTGAAGCCCCGATTTGGAATCTTGGGTGGTTGACTTTGTCTTGCCTAGGGGACCACCTGATCCAGGCTACCCTCAGAGTTAAGAGGCCACGAGCGCAACCGCGGTGGCGTCGGGACTTAGCAGAACTCGATCGCCTAGGGGACGGCTAAGCTCGGCAACGGCATCTCTGGCGAAGCCGGCTAGGGTCCTGTTGCCGGATGGCCCGGTGTCGTGCGCTACTGGAATTAGCACCACCGCGCAGTCGGATTCGAACACCTCGACTGACGGGTAATCCACCCACTGGGGTGGGCCACCGGTGAGCGTCACCATGAGCCGGGTCCCGCTGTCTCCGACCAAAGTTGCGTGTCCCAAAATGCGAGATGGACGCGGCCGGGCAGGTTGGTTGGTGGGCGGTTGCGGCGGAGTCCATTCGGTCGACTCCACCGCTGGATCTAGGACCCAAATCGGCCCGAGCGCCTGGTCGCTTTCGAGTTTCCAGGCGGTCAGGCTGACCGGTCCTCGGTCGGTGTCAAACACCGCCCTGACCCGCGTGCCGAACTGGAACTGAAGCGACCGGTATCCGACGGGTGGCGTGACGGTTCTCCCTCCGGAGGCGCGAGCTAGCTCGAGAACTGCTGTGGGAACCGACGATGGGACTTGCTAGTCGCGATTCAGGTAAGCCAACTTCGCCACCCCAGAGGTAAATTCTCCCGGCGACCAAACCGTGGGTCCGACTAGGACCAGAGGGCACGGCGCACCTGTGGGTAAGGTTGACCACTGCTCGAGTGCCCATGGAGCCCAGTCTCGACTCTCTTGGAGACGACGGTCCAAGTTCTCCTGCCAGCTGACCATGGATACGCATGGTGCCCGTCTGGGTGGATCACCTCGCGCGAGTTCGTGGCGCTTGCTCGGTCCAAGTCACGGGCCCAAGGAAGGGCCGCTATGCAATGGCGGCCGCGAGCGGCCGATTGCTGCACCTCTCCTCTATCTAGGGTCTGACGAAGGTTCGGTTACCGCTAGAGCGCCATCGCTCCTTCTTATCTCCGGTGTTCTCCGACCCAGGAGGAATGCGGCCAAGGTTCCGTATCTACGCTGCCCCTCTAAAGCGAGCGGAAGATCACCGCCAGACCGGCAAAGATCAGCACCAGAGAGACCAAGGCCAGGCAGCCGAAATCGAAGCTGACCAGCAGGCGAAACCACCCGGAGAGGTCGCCCACTCCAGCTGAGCGCAGGGGCCGCGAGTCCACCTTGATGGGTCCTTGCCGGGCCGGCGGCTCCGCCTCCCGAGCCCGGGCCCAGATGCTGCGCAGGCTGATCGCGGCACCGACCGCCATCAGAAATCCGACCGCCAGGATCACGATCCCGAGGCCGACCCCNNCCCCGCCGGCCTCGGTCACCACGGCCACAAGCGGGGTGGTCAGGGGCACTGAGCCTCCCCGAAGAGACGAATCGGTGCTGGGCGGAACCTAGGGCAGAGAGCGGTAATCGTGCCTCGCATCGCGGATCCACCCGCCCAGAGACACCACCAGAATGATCAGGCCCACGATCACCACCTCCAGCTTGGTGATCACGCCGATCATGGACGTCGCGAACCCAACGGCCAGTAGGATGGGCCAGAAGCTCGGCCCGGGCAGATGGTGGGGGATATCGGGCGGCGAGCTCACCGGCATCTCCACCGGCGGCTGCTCACTTCGCATGAGCGGCTGCCAGGTAGAGGAGGGCCCAAGTGAACCCGAGCCCCAGCATCAGGATTCCGATGCCGGTCAGGAGGAGTCCCATCCGCACATTCGTGCCGGCCTCTTTGCGTTGCATCAGTGGTCCCCTGTTCCGGCCTGCGCCGGTGGTGGCATCGGAGTCGCTCCCCCGAGTAAACCACGGTCGGAGGCGCTTGTGGTAAGGGCTGAGCCGGCGTCAGCCGCCGTCAGCCATCCAATCGTCGCCAGGACGACCACCGTAGCCCAGGTGGCGGAACCCAGCGCCAGGTGCAGGTCCTGGAGAGCCTCGGGGGCCTGGAGGGTGGCCACTAGGCCCCCGGCGGCGATCTGGGCCAGCAGCAAGACGGCCAAGAGGTCAGCCACCACCCGCGCCCCCTTTATGGTTCGCCAGTGACGCGCCGCGTGCATCACAAAAATCGCGATCAGGACGGTCGCGATCAACACCATCAGCCGATGGACGTCCTGAATTATCACCAGCTGCTGGGGCTGGCCCCCAGCGGATGTGCAGAAGGGCCAAGAGGGACAGGCGTAGCTGGCGCCTCCATCGACCACCAGCGATCCGGAGATCATCACCAGGAAAGTGGCTCCCACCGCCCGCCAGCCTCGGGGGGTCAGCCGCCGGCCCGAAGCCGATTTTTGCGCGACCAGCGAGGCGACCGCGGTGACCCAGACCACCCCCAACAGGATCATCGCCGTGAGCAGGTGCAGCGCGACGGTGACCGGGGCGTTGTGGGTGATCACCGTGACCGCCCCGAGAATGATCTGGATAACGATGATCACCAAGGCGGCCAAGGCGGGCCAGAGGATCGCTGGGCGCTGGCGAGCATAGTTCCAGGCGGCCAGAGCGGTGAGGATCACCATCACGGTGACCAGCGACACCAGGTATCGGTGGGACTGCTCCAGGATCGAGTGGAAGTTGTCGATCGGGCCCAGCTGGCCATAGCAAAGCGGCCAGCCGGGGCAGCCCATCCCGGACTCCGTGACCCGGACCGTGCTGCCCAGAATCACCAGGAAGTAAGTAAGCACTCCCGTCACGAGCGCCAAGATGGGGAGCAGCCGGGAGTACCCGGGGAAGCGCACCCCCATCGGATTTCCGCTCAAGGAAGGGCGGTGCCCGGTGGATTAATCTGGTGACCGGCTAGCCGCAGATCCCGGAGCGGCCGGTCGCTGTTGATCGGCGGCAGGTCGTCAAAGTTGTGCGGCGGTGGCGGAGATGTGGTGTACCACTCCAACGAGTTGCCTTCCCACGGGTCGTTGGGCGCGGTCTTGGGCCCGTGCAAGGACAGCACGACGTTGTACAGGAACACCATGATCGCCAGCCCGATGATGAAGGACCCGATGGTTGAGGTGAGGTTGAGCGCGCCCCACCCGCGGTCGATGCCGTAGGTCGCGATTCGGCGAGGCATGCCCAGCACCCCCAGGAAGTGCATGGGCATGAAGGTTAAGTTGAAACCGATCAGCAGGATCCAGAATTGCCACTTGCCTAGGCGTTCGCTGAGGAAGCGTCCGAAGATCTTGGGCCACCAGTAATAGAGGCCGGCGAAGACGGCAAACAGAGATCCGCCCACCAGCACGTAGTGGATGTGAGCGACCACCCAGTAGGTGCCGTTGAGCTCATAGTCGATTCCCAGAGATGCCAGGAATACGCCATCCAAACCACCGATGAGAAACATCAGGACGAACCCCACGGCGAACAGCATCGAGGCGCTGAAGCGAATAGAGCCGCCCCATAAAGTTCCCAACCAGTTGAATATCTTGACCCCGGTGGGTACCGCGATGATCATCGAGGTGGCCATGAAGAAGATTTGTACCGGCACCGGCAGCCCCACGGTGAACATGTGGTGGGCGAACACCATGAAGCCCAGCACTCCGATGGCCGCCATGGAGACGGCCATCGCGCGATAGCCGAAGATCGGTTTACGCGTGAATACCGGCAGGATCTCCGAGATCAGACCGAACCCGGGCAGAATCATGATGTACACCGCCGGGTGGGAATAGAACCAGAAGATCAGCTGGTAGAGGACGGCGTTTCCACCCGAGGCGGGGTTGAAGAAGTTGGTGCCAAGCTGGCGATCCATCAGCACCATCGCCAAGGCGGCGGCGAGGAACGGCGAGGCCAGCAGAACCAGCGCTGATGTGACCTCCATCGACCACACGAAGAGTGGAAGCCGGAACCACGTCATCCCGGGTGCCCGCATTCGGTGGATGGTGACCAGGAAGTTGACCGCTCCCATCACCGAGGACACGCCCAGGATGTGCAGTCCCAGAATCCAGAGGTCCTGGCCCACCTGGGGGGTGTAGAGCTTCTCGGCGAGCGGAACGTATCCCGTCCATCCGTCAGAGGCGGCGCCTCCCGGGAGGAGGAAACCGCTGTACATCACCATGCCGCCCAGGGGCACCAACCAGAAGGCAAATGCGTTGATGCGAGGGAACGCCATGTCCTTGGCACCGATCATCAACGGCACCATGAAGTTGCCGAACGCGCTCCACACTGGAATCAGGAACAGAAAGATCATCGTGGTCCCATGCATGGTGAAGAGCTGGTCGTACTGCTGCGCCGTGAGCAGAGTGTTGTTGGGCTCGGCCAGCTGAGTGCGAAGCAGCAGCGCCATCAAGCCACCGATCAAAAAGAAGATGAAGGTGGTGAAGAAATACAGGATCGCGATACGCTTGTGGTCGGTGGTGGTGACCCACTCCCAGACTCTGCCGTAGGAGCGAGGTACCGGCCTGGCAAGTGGAAGGTCAGCGGTGCTCATGAATCCTCACTTCCGACTCAGGAAAGACTGCCGAGATAACTCTTGTACTGCGCCAGCGAGACCACCTTGACGGTGATCAGCATCGTGTCGTGGCCAACCCCGCAGAACTCGTAGCACTGGCCCTGAAACGTGCCCGTCTCGCTGGCTTCGATGAAGGCGTGATTGGTGATCCCCGGCAAAGCGTCGATCTTGGCCCCCAGCGCCGGCACCCAGAAGCCGTGAATGACGTCCTTGGANNGTAGGTGAAGGTCCAGTAGAACTGCTGCCCAGTGACGTGGACGGCGACCGGGTCGCGGCCCGCCAGCGACGCCGAGCTGGGGCCACTGCGCAGGTAGTTGACGTTGACGACATTGAGGATGAACAGCGCGAAGAGAAGCACTGCGGGGCCGATGATCCAGGCCCGCTCCAAGCGCCGGTTGCCGTGGATCTGGCGGGGCATTTCGTCGTCGGAACGCCGCCGGAAGCGAATGCACGCGTAGAGGATGGCGCCCCCCACTCCGAGCAAGACCACGCTCGAGCAGACCAGGAAGACGTAGAAGAGCATGTCGATGGTGCGGGCCGGGGGACCGCCCGGATTGAGGAAGTTGGTGTTGGCCGCCAACGCCGGGGAAAAGGTCAGGATGCCGGCCCCAACGGTGCCGAGCGCGGTTGCGGCGAGCAGCTTGCCGCCATGGCGGGCGCCTTCGGTCTTCAACCGGTCCTCCGCAACTCGCCGTACCTGAGTCCCGACCGGGGCTAACCGCGGGACCCGCGCCAAAAGGCGAGTCGAGTATGGCCATCGGCTGATCTCACTGTCAAACGGGAGGAGGTCCGGGGGCTGAGTCGGCTGAGAACTAAGATGGGGGCGTAGGCGTCGGCCCCGCGCCGGATGGAGGAAGCATGGTCAAAAGCTCGTCTCAAGACCCCCTCGGGGTTAGGTGTGAGCTGAGCCCAGGCGGCCCCCTCTTCTACAGCCTCAACCGGCTCCGCGATCTAGGACTGGCGGACCCGGATCAACTTCCCAGCACCGNNTCTTCCTCGCCAACTGGAGGGGCCAGGTGGCCGTGGCCGACCGGGAGCGGGAGCTGCCGTACTTTCCGGCCCGGGTCCTGCTCCAAGACTTCACCGGGGTCCCGGCGGTTGTCGACCTGGCCTCGATGCGCTCGGCGATGGTTCGTGCCGGTGGCGATCCGGGTCGGATCGACCCCATGGTCGATGCCGACCTAGTCATCGACCACTCCGTCCAGGTGGAT
>PKXR01000208.1 GCA_003133485.1 Candidatus Dormiibacterota bacterium | reverse complement strand
TCGTCGACGATCCGCCGCAGCTGTCCTTCAGCTGGATGGAGCAATTTGATCACGATCAACCTCCTTGCGTAGAGCCGCCTCAGCGCGCCGGAGGCGCACCCCCACCTGGCTCACCGGAATCGAGAGTGCGGTGGCGACCTCGGCGTAGGAGAGTCCGCTGTACCGCAACGCCAAGAGCGCCGCGTGGCGGCGCTTGAGTCGCCCCAACGCCTCCTGCACCTCATGGCGGGTTTCGCTGGCCAGGGCCACCGCCTCAGGCGTCTCATGAGTGAAGTGCTCTTCCCCCATCCCCAATTCGCGCCGAGAGCGGCGTCGATCGCCGCGGATCCGGTTCAGCGCCAGATGGGCCGCGGCCAGTCGGAGCCACCCGGCAGCGGTCTGGTGGCCCTTGGGATAGCGGAGGTGGAAGTCCAGGAAGACCTCCTGGGCGACGTCCTCAGCGGCCGACCGCTCCTGCAGAACTCGAGCGGCGACCCTCACTACCGACGCGTATTCAGCCTCGAACAGCGCCTCGAAGCTGCTGAGCGCAGCGGCCTGGGGACGGGACGCGACTGGTCCTCTGACCACCCTTAGCGGCTGGGGTGGGGCGAGCCTGCGGGCCGTACCTTCCACACCACCTTCAGCACCACGGGGACCCGAAATGTGACATCTGTTGTCCTGAACGGAGCCAGCCGCGAGACAGGGGCGCCCTGAGAGCCGAGGTGAGGTCCGCGGCTACCCGGTGGGACTAGCGGACGGCGACGCGGAGGCGGTCGCCGTGGCAGTGGCCTTGGCCGTCGCCTTTGGAGTTGCGGTGGCGGTGGGGCTGGGGCTCGGGGTCTTAACCACCACCTGGGGGGTGGGGCAGCCAAAGGGCACTGGCTTGATCGAGATGGTGGGGGTGGCGGAGGCCGCCGGCGAGACCTGGGCCTGGATCACGATGGGGGTCGTCTTGGGACAGGGCGGAGCGGGGGGGATCGGGGTTGGCGAAGCCGCCCTGACGATGAGCGCCACCAGCACGGCGAAGCCGCCGAGCAGGGCGGTGACCACAAATAGAACAGCCCCCCATTCTCGCTTCATGTATTCCCGATTCAACTCGGCTCAGGCTCCTTCATGGCCAATTCGGCCCCGCCACCGCTGCCAGGATAGCCAGCCCATGCTCCGCGCCTGCTGTTGGAGCCGGAGCGACAGGGACGGGCCCTGGGGCCGGCGGTATCGCTCCAGCGGGCTGGTGGAGGAATTCCCGATGGCCCGGCGCAGGTCCGCCGCGCTCCTCCCGGGGAAGACTGTCACGGTCCGGGCCAGGTCGTGGCCCCCGAAGTGGCTATCGCTGGAGCCGAGCGCCGCCCCCAACCGGTCCCGGTGCAGCTGGTAGAACTGGTCGAGCCCCCGGATCCGGCCCTTCGTGGTCGGGCAGGTGTGGCGGAGCTCGATGCCGTCCACGGGCAACTGTCCGATCAGGCGTCGCAGGCCGCCCGGGGTGATCGAGGCAAAGTAGGTCGGCATCCAGGGATGCGCCATGATCGCCAGTCCTCCCCGATCGTGGATCGCGGCGATCGTGTCCCCCACCGGCATGCCCATCCTTACCGGCCCGTCGAGGAAGAGCCCCAGGACATGCACGTTGGCGGGCGACGAGGTAGTCACCTCCTCCCCCGCCACCACCTCGATGCCGAATTCCTGCCCGGCCTCCAAACCCTCGGCACAGCCGGAAAAGGTGTCATGGTCGGTGATCGCGATCACGCTGAGGCCCGCCTCCGCCGCGGCCGCGACCAGCTGGCGGGGGCTGACCATGCCGTCACTGGCAGTGGTGTGGGCGTGCGGATCCGCTACCGAATGACCCGACGGGATCGGAACGCTGGCGGTCAGCCGCCCGGAGGCTAGGCTCAGCGGCCGAGACCCGGCCCGACCGCCGAGGTGGGCGCCGGCCGATCTCCCTCGTCCGGATGGTCGGACTCGCCCTCAGCTCCCGGCCGGTTGCGCATGTTGAGGATCCGCAGGAAGTCCTGGGCGCGGGCCATTGCCTTCCAACGCTCTGGGTAGAAGTCCTGGGCCACAATGCTGGAATCCTCCAGCCGCAGCACCGAAACACACCACTTATTGAGGGTGTGCGAGACCTCTACTTCGAAATCTCCCTCCTGGCTGCGGTAGCGCAGAAGGTCATCACCGCGCCGCGGGCGTTGCATTGCCATTGCGCTACCTGAAGTCGAATAGGTTTGAGGACGGGTTGCTCCGCACCGATTGCCATCTGGCTGGGCAGTATAACTCCGTCCGGCGGAGACTTCATGAGGCGGGAACGGCAGAGTTTGAACTCTCTGCGCCGGAGCTCTCGGGTCCGGCTATTCGTCCGACTCCAGCTCCTGGATCCGTGAGTGCAGTAGCGGCCCCAGCTCGGGATCCCGCCAGACGATCTCGGCGTTGGTGGAGAGCCAGCTTTCCAGCGTCCCCACGTCCAGCAGCCGCCCGGTGAACTCCAGCCCCACCACCCCACCCTTCGGGGCGAGGCCCCGGATCGCGTCGGTCAGCTGGATCTCGCCACCGGCTCCCGCCGAAGTTGTCTCCAGCTCCGCCAGGACGTCCGCAGTGAGTACGTAGCGCCCCATCAGAGCGAGGTCGCTGGGAGCGTCAGCGGGCGCTGGCTTCTCCACCACGTCGAGCACCCGGAAGACCGGTCCCTCCCCCTCCACGGCGGCGACCCCGTACCGGGAGATCTCGTCCTTGGGGCAGCGCCTGAGCGCGAGCACGGTGCACCTCTCCCTCTGGTAGACATCGATCAGCTGCCCGAGCAAGGGCGGCGTGCCCGCGAAGAGGTCATCCGGCAGCATCACCCCGAACGCTTCCTCACCTTGGAGAAGGGGCGCGGCACAAAACACGGCGTGCCCGAGGCCCAGCGGTTCTTGCTGCTCGACGAACTCCATCTGGCAGAGGCGGGAGATCGCCCGGACCCGCTGGGCCAGAACACTGGCTCCGCGGCGCTCGAGGGTCGCCTCCAATTCGGGATCAGGGGCGAAGTGAGCCTTGATCAGCTCTTTGCCGGGAGCCGTGATGATCACCGCCCGCTCGATGCCGGAGGCGACCGCCTCTTCGATCCCCCACTGGATGGAGGGGCGATCGCCGACCGGAACCATCTCCTTGGGCAGCGCCTTGGTGGCTGGAAGAAAGCGGGTCCCGAGCCCCCCGGCCGGCACCACTAACGTTCGGACTTCACCCACGACGAGCGATTCTAGGGGCGGGCGTCGATAACTCGGAACTAACCCGGGGCCTCCCGGCCCTGCTCCAGGGCCAAGAGGCAGCGCCCGGCCGTGGCCCTAGCCCTGCCCGGAGGAAGCTGCGGACTCGGCAAGCGTGGGGACCTGGCCGGCCGGCTGGTATCCATTGCCGGAGCTGGTGGCACCGGCCACCCGGGCCCCCAGCTCGGGGTCGACCTTGCTCCAGTACTCGATTACCCGGGCCAGAACCTGCGGCTCGAGACCCTGGCTGGCGTGCCCGGCGATGTTGCTGACCAGCCGCTCCCGCGCCGCCTCCTCGAACACCTTGCGATACAGCGTGCCCGGCTGACTGAAGTCGTCGTCGTCCCGGTGCTTGGTGTAGGCCGCCCGCACGATCTCCCCACCCGCCGTGTACCAGGTGGGTTCGCCGCTGGACGGGTCTGCCTTGGGTCCGCCGTAGGAGTTGGGTGCGTAGACCGGGTCCGCGGGGTTGGAGTAGCGCATGGCGCCGTCGCGGTTATAGGAGTTGACCTCGGACTTGGGACGGTTCACCGGCAGCTGCAGGTAGTTGACCCCGATTCGGTGGCGATGGGTGTCCGGATAGGAGAAGAGCCGGCCCAGCAGCATCTTGTCGGGGCTGGCACCGATCCCGGCCACCATGTTGGCGGGCTCGAAAGCGGCCTGCTCGATTTCGGCAAAGTAATTGTCGGGGTTGCGGTCCAGCACCATCCGCCCGACCCGGTGCAAGGGGTAGTCGCCGTGCGGCCAGACCTTGGTCAGGTCGAACGGGTTGAAGCGGTAGTCGGCGGCCTCCGCTAAGGGCATCAGCTGCACCGACAGAGTCCAAACGGGATGGTCACCGCGCTGGATGCTCTGGTACAGGTCGCGAATGTGACAGTCAGGGTCTTCGGCGGCCATCGCCTGACCCTCCGCCGCGGTGTAGAAGTCGATGCCTTGGTCGGTCTCGAAGTGGTACTTCACCCAGTGCTTTTCGCCCGCCTCGTTCTCCCACAGATAGGTGTGACTGGAGTAGCCGTTCATGTGCCGCCAGGTCTTGGGAATGCCGCGATCCGACATCAGGATGGTCACCTGGTGCGCCGACTCCGGAGACAAAGTCCAGAAGTCCCATTGCATGTTGTTGTCCCGGGTGTGGGTATCCGCGCGTCGCTTCTGGGAGTGGATGAAATCCTGGAATTTCTGGGGATCTCTGATGAAGAACACGGGGGTGTTGTTGCCCACCATGTCGTAATTCCCCTGCTCCGTGTAGAACTTCAAGGCGAACCCCCGCGGGTCGCGCGCGGAGTCGGCGCTGCCGAGCTCGCCGGCTACCGTGGAGAAGCGCGCCAACATCGGAGTGCGCTTATCGGGTCGTAGAAAATCAGCCTTGCAGAATGCGGTCACGTCATCGGTGACCTCGAAGAACCCGTGGGCGCCACCGCCCTTGGCATGCACCACCCGCTCGGGCACTCGCTCGCGGTTGAACTGGGCCATCTTCTGGATCAGGTAGTGGTCCTGAAGCAGAATCGGCCCGTCCGGCCCGGCCGTCAGGGAATGCTCGTCACTGGCTGCGGGAATCCCGGCATCGGTAGTGGTCACTCTCGGCTTTTCGCTCATGGTGTCCTCCTTCGTTTCACCGGCCCACAGCTGGCCCGCTGGCACCCGGCGATACCGCCTGACACTCCGGGCAAATGCCCCAATAGGTCACCTCAGCCTGGTCGACCTGGTAACCGAAATCGCTGATCGGCGCGAGGCAAGGCGCGTGGCCCACCGCGCAGTCCACGTCGGTCACGGCGCCACAGCCACGACACACCAAATGGTGATGGTTGTCCGCCACTCGAAGCTCGAAGAGCGCGGGGCTGCCCGCGGGCTCGATCCGGCGGATGAGGCCAGCCTTCCCGAGCACTCCCAGGGAGTCGTACACCGCCTGCAGCGAGATCGAGCCCAGCCGGGCACGGGCGCCCTGCACCAGCTGCTCGGCGCTGGCATGGCCAAGTTCTTGGAGGAGTTCGAGGATGGCTACCCGGAGGGCGGTGACCCGCTGGCCCGAGACCCGGATCCGCTCTTTGGGGCTCGCCTTCAACTCGACTGACACTGGCACAGTATACCGGCAAGACTGGAGTGTCTCAGTTAATTGTCAGACACCAACCACCGCTGGAGAAGCGGGCCCAAGTCAGGACTACTCCTCGGTCAAGGGATCCCGCAGGCGGAGCACCAGTGCGACCACGACGACTCCCGCCACCAGACCGCCCAAACCCATCCATGCCGGGGCCGGGACCTGGCGGGCGACCCGCCAGAACTCCCCCCAGGGGTCCTCCATGGCGTCGGCGAAGCTGATGGTCACCGTCCCCGGCCGGGCCTCGGCCAGGGCGCGTTCGTAAAGGCGGGCCCTGGTCACCGGGTGGAGCGGGGTCGGGGCCAGGGCGTCGACNNCGCCGTGCGCGCGATCGCCCGGGCGGTGGGGTCGCTGTTGGGGGCCGGACCGTTTCCCTCCAGCCAGCCGGCGATCTCCCCCGCGAGCCGCTTGTCCTCTTTGTTGGTCACGGGCTCACTCCTCTCCTTCGCTCTCGTCACGGCCACCCATCGCCAGATACGGCGGCGCCTGGAATTCGGGCCCGAGGCGCCGCTCCAGGGAGCGCAGGCCGCGGAAGATCAGCAGCTTTACGGCACCTTCGCTCTTGCGCATCACCCGGCCCACCTCTGCATTCCGTAGACCGGTGCCGAAGCGCAGGGTGATCGCCTGGCGCTGGGCAGGCGAAAGCTGGCGAACGGCCGCCTGGATGCGCTGAACCTGCTCGGAGCGAATGGCGGCGTCCTCCGGTCCCTCGCCGGGGTCGACCATGTTTTCGGGAAGGGTGATCCAGCCCTGGCGGCGGTGCTCGCGCATGACCAAGTTGGCGGCGACCCGATACAACCAGGCCGAGTAGGGGACTCCTCGCCACTCGAACCGGCCGATCTCCGCATAGGCCCGCATGAAGGTGGTGGCGGTGACGTCCTGGGCCCGCTCCCAGCTCCCGGTCTGGTGGTACGCGAAGGCGTGGATCTGGTCGACATAGCGGTCGTAGAGCTTGGCGAAGTCCGCGGGGTTCTGCTTGGCCGCCTCCACGAGTCGGCGCTCCTCCTCCAACTGCTCGCTGGGGCGGGTGCTGGGGCGGCGCAGGCGAGGGAAGCGACGGGACTTGCCAGCTTCGGGCTCTGGCTGGGCACTGTCATCAACAGATGACAATTCGGGGGCCCGGGCCACGGTTACGCTCCCCCCGTGGTGGCGCCGGCCCGGCGGCGCGGCTGGACGCCCAGCACCGGGCCCGACTCGGCGAAGGCCTCGAGAGCGCGGTCCAGCTGGGCCCGGGTGTGGGCCGCGGTCACGATGGTGCGAACCCGGCCCCGATCCTGAGCGACCGTGGGAAAGCCGATGGCGGTCGCGAAAACCCCTCTCTGCCGTAGCTCTTGGGAGAGCCTCACTGCCCGCTCGGCCGCGCCCACGATCACCGGGGTAATCGGCGTCTCACTAGCGCCACAGTCGAATCCCAGCTCCGCTAACCCCGCCTTGAAGTAGCGGGCATTCTCCCAAAGCCGGACCTGAAGCTCCGGCTCCTGCTCCATGACCTCGAGAGCGGCGATGCAGGCGGCCACCACCGCCGGCGGGTGGGAGGTGGAGAAGAGGAAGGGTCGGCCACTGTGGATCAGGGTGTCGCGGAGCGCCTGAGAGCCGGCCACGTAGCCACCCAGCACCCCTACCGCCTTGCTCAGCGTACCCACCTGGACCTGGACTCGGCCCTCCAGCTGGAAGTGGTCGACCGAGCCCCGACCGTTGCGGCCCAGAACTCCGGAGGCGTGGGCGTCGTC
>PKXR01000104.1 GCA_003133485.1 Candidatus Dormiibacterota bacterium | reverse complement strand
AGCACGTCGCCTACCGGACGCCACCACTCGCGCGTCGCCCTGGCGTATCCGACCTGGGAGCCGCCCAGCAGCTGAATGCCGAGGTCCATCGGCCGGTCAATCACCTGGGCGAGGAAGTCGGGCAACCGCGGTCCGAAGACCGCTCGGAGCCGCTCCCAGTCGTCCGGGGTGATCGCGAGTCTCTCCCTCGCTTCCACCTCCAGCGATTCCGGCCCGGACGCCTCCAACCCCTGGAGCAGCGCGTGGGCTTTGTTCCACTCGATCTGCATCGCTACCAAGGTCGGCACCAGGTCGTCGAGGTCGGAGCTGCTAGCCAGGGCCACCGCCAGGGTACGCAGCTCAGAGTTCCACCACCACCGCCGACGCCGGCCCGGGGCTACCACCGGGAGCCACTCCGCTGGATCCGCACCCCGGAAGTGCAGCAACTGATCGGGGGCCTGGCCCAGGCAGACGTGATCCAAATCNNATCCAAATCCAGGACCACCGGTGGCAAGCGATGGAGGGTGTAGAGCAGCGCGCCACTGTCGAGCTCCTCCCGGGCACCCAGCGGATGCAGCGATGACTCCATGCCCAAGTGGGCGCGCTCCAGAGCCTGGAGCCGGATCTCGCCGGACGAGCGGAGCACCGAGCGATAGGTGCGGACGTAGAGCTCGACCTGCTCCTCGCCGGGGCTCGGGGACCCGGCCACCATCACCTCGACGGTCACCGCCGGGCACCCCTCGCCAGCTCCCGGCTCATCGGGGTCGCCGGGCAGGCTCCGCCCAGCTCACTGGGATCTCGGCGGGTAGCGGATCGCTGCTCGGCGGCCGAGGCAAAAGCCTCACGGTGAAGCCGTATTCACCCGGCGGGCCAAGAACCAGTGTCCCCAGATAGCGGTGGCTCCCGTTGGCGTGGGGTTGGTCCTCCACCATCGATTCCACGCTGGGCGAGATCAGCCGGCCATCGGCGCCGATCGGACCGTGCAGCAGCTCTACTTGGACGTCCTCGGGCGGGAGCTGCCCCAGCTCCACTAGGGCCTCGACCACTTTCTCCTCGCCTTCGGGCTGAGACTCGCCCGCACCCTCGCGAGGGATCGCCCGAGCGGAGACTCGGGCAGCGGGGAAGTCGCGCCGTATCCGCGCCCACCAGGCGGCCCTCAGCCGGGCGACCTGGTGCCGATCTTTCAGGGTGAACACGGCGGCGTCCACCGCAGGCTGGTACATGTGACGGACGTAATCCGCGACCATCCGCGACCCCAGCACCAGCGGCCCGAGGCTCTCCAAGGAGTGCCGGACCTTAGCCAGCCAGCGGTGCGGCGGCCCCTCCTCGTTACGGGTGTAGAAGTTGGGGATGACTTCCCGCTCCAGGATCTCAAACAGGGCATCCGCCTCCAAGTGATCGCGCTCGGCGTGATCCTCCACCTGCTCAAAGGAGGGCAGCGCGAAACCTGACTCCCCGTCCCACCCTTCGTCCCACCAGCCGTCGAGGATGGAGCAGTTGAGGGCGCCACTGAGGAGCGCCTTCTGGCCGCTGGTGCCGCACGCCTCCATCGGACGGCGAGGGGTGTTGAGCCAGAGGTCCGATCCCTGGTACAAGAGCCGCGCCAAGCCGATGTCGTAGTCCTCCAAGAAGACCACCGACGACCTCAGTTCGGGCGAGTGGGTGGCCTGGCTGAGGGCCTGAATGATCTGCTTACCCGGCTGGTCCTGAGGGTGGGCCTTTCCGGCAATCACCAGCTGGACCGGCCGGTCGGGATCGAGGAGCAGCCGCGCCAGCCGCTCGGGCTGGGAGAAGAGCAGGAGCGCCCGCTTGTACTCAGCGACTCGCCGCGCGAAGCCGATCGTGAGGGCTCCGGGCTTGAGGGCGGATTTGGTCCAGGACAGCTCCGCTTCCGGGACTCCTCGGCCCCGCTCTGCCTGCTCCAGCCGCCTCCTCGCCCCCTCGATCAACCTGAGCCTTCCCGCCTGGCGAGCCTCCCAGAGCTCCTGGTCGGAGGCGGCCTTGAACCGGCTCCAGTCGACGGCGCCGTGGACGTCCCAGCGCGGGCCGAGGTATCGCTCTACGAGGTGGCGCATCTCCGGGGAGATCCAATTCTTCGCATGGACCCCGTTGGTGACAGCCCGGATTGGAACCTCCTCGGGAACCAGATCCGGCCAGAGCCCAGCGAACATCCGCTGGCTGACCGTGCGGTGAAGCTGGGAGACGGCGTTGGCCTGGCCCGAGAGTCGCAGCCCCATCACCGCCATGTTGAAAGGGTCTTCTGGNNGGGAACCGGTCGATCCCCGCCGGCACAGGAGTGTGGGTGGTGAAGATGGTCGCCGCTCGCGCCGCCTCGACTGCCTCTTCAAACTGCAGGCTCTCCTCCTCCACCAGCCTGCGGATCCGCTCTAGCACCAGGAACCCGGCGTGTCCCTCGTTGCTATGGAACAGCAGCGGGAGGTCGCCCGCAAGCTCCAGGGCCTTGACTCCCCCCATGCCTAGCAGGATCTCCTGGAGGAGCCGGTGCTCGGTGTCTCCACCGTAGAGCCGATCGGTGACCCGGGCTAGCTCTTCGGGATTGCCAACCTCGGTGGTATCAAGCAGATATAGCGGTACCTTGCCCACCTGCTGCCGCCAAACGCGGGCTCGCAGCACCTTCTCGCCCAGATCCAATTCGATGACGCCGTCATTGACCGCTATCAGTCCCAGCTCCTTCGGGTCCTGATCCTGGTAGTCCTCGTGCTGCCATCCAGACTGATCCAGCCGTTGGTGGAAGTAGCCCTGGTGGTAGAAGAGTCCGACCCCAACCAGCGGCCAACCTTCATCGGCGCAGACCCTCAGGTAGTCCCCCGCCAGCACCCCTAGGCCTCCCGAGTACTGAGGGATCTGCTCGCTAACCCCGAACTCCGGTGAGAAATAGGCAACCCGTGGCATCGAGCCCGGGGCCAGGGGTCCGGCCGGGGCGGACGACTGCTCAACGCTGAACCGCTCGACGGCACGCACACTGACAAGGTAGCGGCAATCCAGCACCACCCGCCCAGCCGTTCGTCTGCCAGCCGGGCGCCGGATGAGTGGTTCGCTAAGATCCAGCGGTGATTGGTGAGGAGCAGAAACCCGAAGGAGCTCCTGGCGCGCGAGATGCCCAAAGCCGCTCCCAGGCCTCCCACGATCAGCCTCGGCCCCAGGCTCTACTGGACTTCATGACTATCGGGTGGGACGCGCCCCGCGCCGTGCCCACTCCTTTGATCATCGGGGCGGACAGCTACCAGTCACGCCGGGAGGAGCTCTCCCAGAGCTTCTCCGGGATTCTGATAGTGGTCCCGGCCGGGATTGAGAAGGTCCGTTCCAACGACACCACCTACCCCTTCCGGGCCTCGACCGAATTTCTTTACCTGGTCGGCGAGGGCGAGCCCGACGAAGTGCTGGTGATGGAACCGCTGGAAGGAGGGGGCCACCGGGCGGGCGTATTCACCGAGCCCGCGGCGGACTTTACCGAGAGCAAGTTCTTCACCGATCGGGTCAAGGGGACGTTCTGGGTCGGTCCGGGGCGTGGCCTGAGCGGCACCGAAAGTCACCTCGGGATCGCGGCTCGGCCGAACCTCGAACTGGGCGAGGTGGTCTCCACCTACGACCGCGGAGTGGTGCTGCGCGGGGTCGACCCCAGGGTGGACCAGCTGGCTTCTGACCTGACCGGGCCTGACGACCGGCTGGTGCGCCTCCTCTCCGAGATGCGACTTGTCAAGGACCCCCTGGAGATCGGGCTGATCGAGGAGGCGTGCGACCTCACCCGGCAGGGCTTCGAGGACGTGGTACGAGCTTTGCCGATGGCTCGGACAGAGCGCGACGTGGAAGTCGCCTTCTTCGCTCGCGCCAGGTCGAAGGGGAACAACACCGGCTACCCGACGATTGCCGCCGCCGGCAGTCACGCCACCATCCTCCACTGGTCCCAAAACACCGGCGAGCTACGCCCGGGCGAGCTCCTGCTCCTGGACGCCGGGGTTGAGACCAACCGCTACTACACCGCCGACGTGACCAGGACCATGCCGATCAACGGCCACTTCAGCGCAGTCCAGCGGCAGATCTACCAACTGGTGTATGAGGCCCAGCGGGCGGGATTCGCGGAGGTCAGGCCCGGGAACGACTTCCTCGCCCCCAATCGGGCGGCGATGCGAGTTCTCGCCGAGGGGCTGGAGCGGATGGGATTGCTGCCGGTGAGCGCCGAGGAGTCATTGCAACAGCAGAGCCAGCTGCACCAGCGTTACACGCTGCACGGAGTCAGCCACATGCTGGGACTGGACGTGCACGACTGCGCTACCGCCCGGCATGAGAGATACCGCCTCGGCGCCCTGGCGGTGGGGATGGTCCTCACCGTTGAGCCCGGTCTCTACTTTCAGGCCAATGACCTGACCGTTCCGGAGGAACTCAGGGGGATCGGAGTTAGGATCGAGGACGACCTTGCGGTTACCGAAGACGGCTACCGGGTCCTCAGTGCTGGGATCCCCTCCGCCCCCGACGAGGTGGAGCGGTGGATGGCCAAGCTCTGGGCGGGCGCTCCGAGCTGATCGTTCCCTGCGTCCAGCTCAGCTGACGCTGAGCGCCTCGACCAGCCCCTCCTGGACCCAGCTCAACAGGTGGAGCGTCGCCAGCGGCGGTCGGCGGTGCTCCTGGAGGGTGTACTTCTCCTCCCAGCCATCGGCCGTGATCTCAAGCCGCTCCGCCAGGGCCAGCCGGAGCAGGTTCAGCGCCCGCAGCCAGGCCATGGCGCCATCGGTGGAGAGCAGGATCCGCTCATCTGATTCGAGCACCTCCCGCACCTGGACCAGGTCGGCCGCCCGGGAATCGGCCAGATCGGTTCCCACCAGCCGCTGGAACTCCTCCTCGTCCTCCTCCTCCAGATACGCGCGCGGGTGGGCCCAGTGGGAGTGGTCGACGAGCGGCTCCAGCCGCTCCAGAATCTGGAGCAGCGCGCGCCGCTCGCCGCGGCTGACCCGCACATACACCAGCTCGCCCTGCCGGTTGATCTGGGCCAAGCTAGTCGCGGGCCAAGGTCGCCTGCAGTCCGTGCGCGTGCAGCTGAGCCACCGCCACCTCTGCCCGCTCCCTCGGTTCGGTGGCCACCACCGCCTTGCCCTCGTTGTGCACCTGGAGCATCAGCCGAGTGGCCGTGGTCAAGTCATAACCGAACAACCGGCGGAATACGAAGACGACGTAGCTCATCAGAGTGACCGGGTCATTCCAGACGACCACCTGCCAGGGGCGATCGCGGCGATCACTCTCTTTGCGGTCGGCGCCAGTCTCCTTGACCGCGAGCTCATTGGTCGCACTCACCGGCACCTACGGTAGCGCGCCGTCCCGCAATTGGCATCCTCGATGCAGGGCGCCAGCCGTTTAGGCCGCGCCATCCGCTACTCTGATCGGAATGCACGGTGCCGGTCCCGCCCTCGTCAAATCACGATGGCGTGACCTCACGTGGACCCCTGGTGGAGCCCTGGGACTGGGTCTCGGCCTGGTGGGGCTGGCGACCGTCCTGGCCGGCTGTGGTGGAGCCCCTCTCAGCAGTGCCGACACCGGTGTGGGCTGCTCCGTTACTGTTCTGATCCCCAGCTCGGGTAGCAGCCTGCTGGGCAGCGTTGTCGCAACGGTCGGGAGCCGGAGCTTTGACTTCACCCGCAACATCAACACAATCGCGGTCGCGTGCGGCGACCAGGCGACCCTTGCCGCCACCGCGGCTGACCCCTCAGTGCACCCGTTCACTCACTGGACGCTCCGCGGCATGGTCAGCTCGGCTCAGACGGTCACCGTCACCGTGGACGGATTGGTCTCGATCCGGCCCGGATTTTTGATCCCCAAGGTGGCTCCCGCCCCCTCCCCCACTCCCACCCCGAAATCCACCGCGACCCCATCGGCGACCCCCTCCACGGTGACTCTTGACCAGTGGGTTTCCTACGACTCCGCAACCAAGACGGTCACCTGGAAGTTGGAGGCTGGCTCCCCGGCAGTCAACCTCGGCCTCAACTTCGATGGCTACGACAAGGGAGCGATGACGGTGGCCGTGCCTGTCGGTTGGAGCGTGACCGTCGACTTCAGCAACGTGGGCAGCATCAACCACTCCGCGGCGGTGGTGACCGCGACCGGGACGACCCCGGTCTTCCCCGGCGCCGAGACCCCTATCCCGCTGGCCGGCACCGCCCCCGGGCAGACCGCGACATTCACATTCACCGCCAGCCAGGTGGGCAGCTATCGCATGTCCTGCCTCATACCTGGACATGAGACGGCCGGCATGTGGGTGACCTTCACGGTCGAGAGCGGCGGAGTTCCCAACGTTCAGCTCTAGCGGGCCGGTGTGACCGAGTCCACGATGCTGGCGGCGGTGATCGACCGACTGGGCGCCGGCCCGGCATACCGCGAGATCGCCCGCCCCACCCCGGGTCCGGGCCAGGTTCTGGTCCGGGTCCAGGCTGCCGCGCTCAACCCGATCGATCTGCGGCTCGCCTCGGGAGGCCACTTCCGTGGGGTCTCCTCAGTTCCCTACGTTCCGGGATCGGAGGGGGTCGGGACGGTCACGGCCGGCCACGAGGAGCTGAAGGGGAAGCGAGTTCGCTTCCAGGTCATCGGCAGCTCGAGTGGAGCGCTAGCGGAGTGGGCTGCGGTCGACTCGGCCACTTGCCTCCCCCTCCCCGCTGAATTGCCGACTGCTACCGCTGCCGGCCTGGGGGTGGCGGGGATGGCGGCCTGGATCTCCTTGGTGGACAAAATCAGGCTCCAGAAGGGTGAGCGGGTGCTGATCCTGGGGGCCACCGGGACCGTCGGGCAGGTGGGGGTTCAGATCGCCAAGCTGCTAGGGGCGGGCAGGATCGTGGCGGCCGGCCGCGATCTGACGGCTCTGGCCAGGACGCTGGAGCTGGGCGCCGATGCGGTCGTAGCCATCGCCGGCCAGAGCGTGGACGCACTTCGGGACGAGTTCGTCGCAGCCGCACGGGGGCCGCTCGACGTGGTCTTCGACCCGGTGTGGGGCATCCCCCTGCAAGCGGCCCTAGGTGCGGTGGGCCCTTCGGCCCGAATCATCAATCTGGGTGAGAGCGCCAGCGACAATGCCACGCTCAGCTCAGCGATCGTGCGCGGGCGCCAGCTGACAATCATTGGGCACACCAACCCCAACACCAGTTGGGAGGTCAGGGCGCGGGCCTACCGCGAACTGGCGGGCCACGCCGCCGGCGGCCGGATCCGGATCGAGATCGAGGAGCTCCCGCTGGCGGAGATCGCAACCGCCTGGGAGCGCCAAGCCTCTTCCCCGCACGTCAAGCTGGTTCTTCGCCCTTCTCCCTGACCGACACCCCGACGACCGAACAGGGGACGATATCAGGGCAGCCGTCCCCAACCGGAGTAGCTTCAGCCTGAATCCTCCCCAGATCCTCCCCACCCGTATCCGCGAGGGGCTCGCGCCCGGGGTCACCTATCTAATTGAGGGTGAGTTGGTGCCGATGCTCCACTGCAGCCTGGACGGGTCGATGCCCGTCTACTTCGAACACCATGTGGTGCTCTGGAAGGAACCCCAGGTCGAGATCAGGCTAAAGGCGGTGCGGGGAGCGGTACGGCGCCTTGTGGCGGGACGGCAGCTCTTCCTGACCGAGGCCAAGGGCCACGGCGACATCGCCTTTTCCCGGGACGCCCCCGGTCATGTCTTCCCGCTGGAACTTCCCCGCGGGGCCGCCATCCTCTCTCGCGAGCACCAATTCCTGGCCGCGACCGGTTCCGTTCGTTATAGCACCAGCCACCTTCGGGGACTCAGCAACAACCTCTTCGGCAACAGCGGCTTCTGGGTGGATCGCTTTGAAGCCCGCGATGCCGACGGCGTCGTCTGGCTGCACGGCTTCGGCAACGTCTTTGAGAAGGTGCTGGAGGACGGGGAAGAGATTGATGTCGAACCGGGCGGTTGGGTGTACATGGACCCTGAGGTGAGAATGCGGCCGGCGGTGTACGGTCTCCGTACCGGTCTGTTCGCCGGGGTCGGTGAATTGATCTTCAACCGCTTCCGGGGACCGGGACGGGTGGGTATCCAGACCATGTACCTCCACCTGCCCAGCTCGGAGTGAAGCGTACGGCTTGGGGACTTTGGCCGAGTCCCTACCCACATCGACTTGGGGCTAGGAGAAGACTTCGGCGCCCACGGCGATTCACCTCCAGCGCCGACCGTTTCGGCTCAGCCACGTGTTGGGACGGGCCTACCCTCGATTCCTGACGGAGGCGCCAGGTCTGTGAAGGCCTGCTCTCCCTCCAGCAGCGCGAGCTCGATCCGAAGCCCGGGACGCCGGGGCAGTCCACGAAAAACTGAGCCTAATGCCGAAGGGTGGATGCCGAGAGTTCCGCCGCGTCGCTATCACAGTCCCAGACAACGGTCGCGGATCGCTCGTTCGCGCCAGTTCCGCGACAGATCCACGACCCCGGGCGCGTCGTCGTTGGTCCAAGCGAGAGTGCGAGATCGCCCGTCAGCCGTGCTCTGGCAGTTCGTGGTCCGCATGGGTGGCGGGCTCGAGTTGGAAGGTCGAGTGCTCGACGTCGAAGTGTCCGGCCAGGCACTCCTGGAGTTGGTCGATCACTCTCCCGGAGCTGCCGTCGCGGAGGCAGCCGTCCGAGACGATGACGTGGGCGGAAACCACTGGGAGGTTGGAGGTCAGGGTCCAGGCATGGACTTCATGAACGGCCAGCACGTCAGGAAGCTCGGTCAGGTGGCGACGGACCAATTCGAGGTCGACCGACTCAGGGGTACCTTCCAGAAGGATCCGACCGGACTCGATCAGCAGTCCTCCGGCGGCGCGACACATCAGGACGACCACTATCAGTGAGGCGATCGAATCGGCGCGGAGAAACCCAAATTCGAGGACGGCAGCCCCGGCGATGACGGTGGCAGTGAAGGCGTACAGATCGGTCAGAACGTGGGCTGAAGCGCCTCGGAGGCTCATCGACGAATGGTTGGCTCTCGCCAGGATGCGAACCGCCGCCAGGTTGACCAAGACGCCCACCCCGGCCACGATCAGCAGGGCCAGTCCTTGGACCGAGCGGGGAGAGATGAGGTGGCCAACAGCGTCCACCCCAATGAGTGCTGCCACCACCAGAAGTGTCACGCCGTTGATGGCCGCTGCCAGAACCTCGGCGCGCTTGAGGCCGAAGCTGAACCGAGCACTGATCGGTCTTGNNTAAGTGGCTCGCCCACAACGCTCCGGCGAGTGCGCCGACATCGGTGAGCATGTGACCCGCATCGGCGAGAAGGGCCAACGACCCCGCCAAGATGGCGGCGATCACCTCGAAGACCATGAACGCGACGATCAGTCCAAGCGCAAAGTAGATGTAGCGGCGATCAGCGGCTGTCGCGATCGCGGAGGTGCTACCAGAGCCGGAGTGATCGTGGTTGGTGGTCTCCGTCCCGGGCTCCGTGTCTCGCGGCACCGCCTGCCCTCCCGCTGGTACCGGACCTGTTCAACCCGCTGCCGGGCTCAGTCTCCGAAGTCCGCCGGAATTCGCAGTGTGGCCCTCCTCCAACATCACGCACCGGTGGAACTTGGGCCACCGCAGTCCACAGGATGCCAGACGAGCTGGGCCGGGTGGTTCGGATCCGGGCAGAGCGATGATGCGCGGCGAGGGTCACCGAGCATTCGTTCTAGGCTTGTCCCCTCGACTCGGTCGTTCTGCCCAGGACACACTTGTGACGATGAGCAGCGAGTGGCTGGATCCGCAACGTGCACCAGCGGTACCTCCCTCCGGACTTGCTCCGGTAGCCTTAGCGAGTGATCAAGCCAGCCCCGTTGGACCCTGGACGTCCGGGCCAGCCCGGCGCCATGGCGGCCGATCGCGTGGGTGTCGCCAGACTGCGCGAGCCGAATCGCAGAGCGCGATGAGGGCACCGTGTTGAAGTGGCGGGTCGGACTCGCGGAATACCGCCTGCACTACCAGGATCGCTCACTGGTCGACCTCGAGCTTGGCGTGTTTGGGGTGTTCGACGGGGTCGGAGAATTCGCGAGTAGTGGTGAGGCCGCTCAGCTAGCGGCAGAGGTCGTCGCCGAGGCCTGCCGGGCCAGCGACTCACCAACTTCAGAAGCGATGGTGGCGGGTTGCGCGCGCGCAGAGACGCTGATCAGACAACGCGCCGTGGGCGCCACGACCGCGACGCTGGCCTGGGTGGTCGGCCGGCTGCTGTTGTATGTGTCAGTGGGGGACTCGCGCCTCTATCACCAACCGGCTGGGGCTCCATCCCTGGTCCAAGTGACAGCGGACGAGGGCGAGGGCAACATATTGTACAACGTGTTGGGCGAGGGTCCTGACCGCCGAGGTGCACCGGTGGCGCCACAACGCGGCACGATCCCCATCAGCTCCGGCGATAAGGTGTTGCTGGTGACCGACGGAATAACCGGCGATTTTGCGCCGGACCTGCTCACGGCGAAGGAATTGACCACTGCTATCGAGGGTGATGACCCACAACGCTCAGCGGACAGGTTGGTCGAGATCGCGCGCAAGCGAGACGACCGAACCGCCCTGCTCATCTTTCTGAACTGAGAACAGATCGCCGACCGGCGGATCGCCGGTGCCTATGTTGCACCGATCGTGGCCATGACGGTCGATCCTCAGCAAACTTTCCTGCGCTTCCACGGCTGGGAATATCGACGGAGTGATGGCCGCGTCGGACACCGCATGATCGGCGTGCTGACCCGGTTGCCGGACAACACCGGACGCCGCAGCGGCGCTCGGCGCACCAACGTTCTGGTGTACGCCGAAGCCGCTGACAGCTACGTCGTGGTCCTCTCCAATTTCGGATCCGATCAACGTCACGCCTGGCAGCTTGATCTCCGCGCCTAGCCTCAGGGGGAGCTCCAAGTGGCGCGCGCCCGCACGGCAGCGTGCGCGACGGTCGTGGAGCAAGTCGCACCGGAGCATGCACGCCGGGGGCGCCGGGGGGATGACCACAACCACAATCGCTAGAAAGGTTTTCGGACCCTGACCAAACGTCCAATTCCCCTAGTGGTGCTGACTCCGGTCTGAGCGCACCGGGCCTCGCCCGGGAGTGACCGCCGGAGGGTTACCGCCAGCGGGACTCTTCTACCGGATAACCTTCATTCAGGCGGGATCGAACTCGGTACACCCTATACCCGATACCCGAGACGACTCGGCGAGGAGGTTGGTCATGCCTTCACTGGCGCGTCCGGTCGGCCTGGGGCTCAATGCCCAGGGCGAGGTGCGCGACGCGGTCCGGCAGGCCGAGCTCGCAGAGCGGGCGGGGCTGGACTCGGTCTGGTTCCATGAGTCCTACTTCGCCAGGGACGCGGTGACTTACGCCACGGCGGTCGCCGCCGGGGTGCCGCGCCTGCGGATCTGTTTGGGAGCGCTCAATCCCAACACCCGCAACCAGGTGGTCCTGGCGATGACAGTGAGCGCCCTCGACGACCTGGCGCCCGGCCGGATAACCCTGGCGTTAGGGACGGCCCTGCCCTTGCGTCTGGCCCAAATGGGGATCCTCTACCACCCCGATGCGGCCATTGCCAAAGTGGAGCAGACAATGGTCGAGTTGCGCCAGCTCTGGCGGGGCGAACGGCTAGCCCTGGGTGGTCCGGGTGTGCCTGACGTAGAGCCGATGTTCCCCCCCGTGCACGAGGTGCCGATCTGGGCGGCGGGCTATCGCAGGGCTTTTCACGAGCTGGCCGGGCGCACCGCTGACGGGTACCTGGCTCGNNAGGTCGCGCTGGCGGCTCGGCGGATCAGGGCCGCTGCCCAGGCGGCGGGGCGTGACCCCGGCTCAGTGGTGATCGGAGGCTACCTGTTGTCCCTTATCGACAGCAGCCGCCGGGCGGCGCTGGACCGAGCCAAGCGAGAGCCCTTTGCGATCTACATGCTAGCGGTGCAGACCGATGTCGCCATGCGCCGCACCGGGATGGACCCCGCGCTGCGCCAGCCCATCCTTGCCGCCTGGAGGGCGGAGGACTACCACAGAGCTGCCCAGCTCATCCCCGACGAGCTCGTGGACGCCTTCCTGCTCTGCGGCACCCGGGAGGAGGTGGCGGCGGGAGCCGAGCGATTCCACGAAGCGGGCATGGATCTACCTATCCTCCAGCCGGTGGTGCAGGAGGAGGCCCAAGTGGAGGCGGTGATTGAAGCGGCAGCAATCTACGGCTCGGCGGGAGCGCTGGCGCCCGCCTGGGGATCGGGTCGGCGGCGCGCGGTCGAGTCCACCGACAAGATCGGTCTGCTTCGTCGGGCCCGAGGGTGGGTCGAGATCACCAGGCCGTTCGCGCTCACCGCCTCGATAGTGCCAGTCTCCGCGGCGGCCGCGCTGGCGGCCGTTCAGCACCGGTTCAGTTGGCCGCTCTTCGCCCTGGTCCTGGTCGGCGCAGTTCTACTTCAGGTGGGCACCAACGTGATCAACGAGATCTATGACGTCCGCAAGGGAGTCGACGCCATCACCTCGCCACGGGCCAGCCAGGCGCTGCTTACCGGCCGGGTCAGGGATAGAGAGGCGTTCGGGCTGGCGGGGACCGCATTTCTGGTGGCGACTCTGATCGGGGTGGTGCTGATTCTGACTCGGGGCTGGCCCATCGCCGTCATCGGAGTGATCGGTCTGATCGGCGGTTGGGGATATACCGCTCCCCCACTGCAGTACAAATACCGCGCCGCTGGGCTGCCCCTAGTCTTCTTGCTGATGGGGCCTCTGATGGTGCTGGGCGCCTACTTCACCATCACCGGAGAACTTTCCTGGTCCGCGGCCGCGGTCAGCGTGCCGATCGGGTTTTTGGTAACCGCCATCCTCCACGGCAACGAGTGGCGGGACATCGGCGAGGACGCCCGGGCGGGGATCAGCACGGTCTCGATCCGGACTGGCCGCCGGGTCGCCCACAACCTCTATGTGGTCCTCCTGGTCGGAGCCTTCGTAGCCCTGGGGATCAGCGTGGCGGTGGGCATCTTGCCTCGGCTCAGCCTGCTGGCACTTTTATCGCTACCGCTATTGGTGCGAGCGCTCAACGCCTCGCAGCGGGGCGCCGCCGGTCAGCAGCGCGCCATCGCCATGATCGATTTAGAGACGGCTCAACTCCACGCCAGCTTTGGACTGCTGCTGGTCGCGGGAATCGCTATCAGCGTCGCCTGGCACCCGGGCGGCTGACCCTCGTGCGAGTTCGCCTCCCCATACAACCCACCTCGCAGTTGGTGGTGGTGAGTTCGGTCTTCGCGTACCTAGCCTTCGCCGCCACGTTTCGCGGACCTCGACCGCGTTTCTGGCAGCGGATGACCGGAACCGCCGCCGTCCTGGGCGCCGTCTCGCTCCTCACCAGCTCGAAGCTGCGCGGTCAACGACCGCGCGCCGGCGAACTTGCCCTGGGCGCAGCGATTGCGGCGGGCCTCTATGGGGTGTTCGCCGTGGGCGACCGGGCGGCACGGATTGTGATGCCCAACGGGGACCAGGACATTGGCAACATTTATGAGCTTCGCCGGCTGCGGCCACGAACTGAACTTGCGCTCCGACTGGCCCTTGTAATCGCTCCCGCCGAGGAGCTCTTCTGGCGCGGCCTGCTGCAGGAGGCCCTCAGCCGGCGATACGGCCGCACCAAGGGCGCGGCCATCTCCGCCGCCATGTACGGCGGCGCCCACATCTGTACGGGAAATCCCACTTTGGTCGGAGCCGCCACCGTGGCCGGGGCTGGGTGGTCCGGGCTGGCCGCGGCCGGGGTGCCAATGCCAGCGCTCGTTGCAAGCCACGTCATTTGGGACGTCTGGATCTTCCTGATCCGGCCCACTCAACCAATCCCCTAAGCAAGTCCCCGGCCGGGTTTCAATTGTGGTCATGACTCGCTTTCCTATTAAATAAGTAAAGGCGAGCCAGCAAAGGGGAGCCGTCCGGACACTCACCCCGGATAGCCTCGGCATCCGCCTCCACGTGACCTCGGTCACCTACTCAACGTGGGCGAATACGGTCTGACCGCTACGATCCAAGAATGGACGACATCGATCCCACAGAGCGTGAGCGGGTCCGGCGCCGGGACCGCAAGCGGATCACCAAGATGGTGGTCAACGGAGGCAACCTGCGACGGCAGGTGCAAGCGCTCCGTGAGCGAGCCTTTCGCCGCACCCCCAGCCAGACCTGGCCTTCAAAGCCCTTGGGTGGCGACGTCGGGGACAAGTCCTAAGGCACCAGCTCCTACTGGCCACCGCGCACTCCCTTTTTTGGCGACCTCAGCCAAGGCGCCTCGGACGCCGATGACAGCACTGACGGGAGACCCTCCGGCGCCTGGACATTGGACCGTCCGCGGGCTGAGAAGCGACTGGCGCAGATTGCGCCGAGTTGACCTATGATCGGCCGCGAAGTGCTTGATGCGACCGCACTCACGACGGGCGCCCTTACTTTGAGTGGCGCCGTGGTCGGATTCGCCGGCGGAACTGCCGGCCAGGTGATCCGCGGCCGGCAGGATCAGGCGGCGAAAGCCGAGGCGCGAGAAGAGCGACGCGAGGACGGTCGGCGCCAGTCGCTGCTCGACTTCCAGAAGGCACTCGCGATCTACGTGCTGACGGTGGGGCGCATCCACCACTCCGACGTCATGGCCGCAAAAAAAAGTGGGGTCTGGGAACGTCCGCACCGGACACCCGCCGTCGACCTTGAATTCCTGGAGTGCTCGAGGCGCATCCGCCACCTATCCGAATTGATCATCGATGACGATTTGCGAGCCCGCTTTGCGGCGCTGGACCGGCAGATCTCGATCGGGCTGCGGCGGCTGCCCTCCGAAACAGCGGCCGGGAAGTTTGTGATCAAGATGAGCGCTTTGCTCAGAGCCACGGAGGAGCGACTGGGGCAGTTGCTCCGACCACTGATCTGACCTGGCGCTCCTCTGTGGGGGAGCTATCCGGACGAACCCAAGTCGGAACTTTTCGGCGGGCCTAGGAACCGGGTCATCAGACGGAAACGCCACAGCCCGTATCGGCCGGGTTACGAGCCTCCCACCATGTCGTCACGTTGCGATTTTGGCGAGGAGTGGGACTTACCCTCTTTCGGTTGCCACCCGAATTGGGAGGAGTTCAAAGGAATGATTGGATTCTGGTACCTACGGCTACGAGACCGCCTCGCGGAGGTTGTCTCGGACCGCGACTCGGAGGAACAGGGCCAGGGGATGGTCGAGTACGCGTTGATCTTGGTTCTGATCGCGATCGTTGTCATCGTCATCCTCACTGTCGTAGGGCACCGCGTGAGCGATGTCTTCTCAAACATCAATAAGGGGCTCAGCGGCTAGTCTGACCCCTCGCCGGCCGGGAGCCGCTCCCTCACTAGCAGCCGGCGTTCCGAGTTCCCTCCGCGGGGGGACTCGCGGGCGCCCCACCTTTGGCCGGACAAGACGCCACCGACAGCCGCAACNNCCTCACTAGCAGCCGGCGCTCCGAGTCCCCCACGGGGGGACTCGTGGGCGCCCCACCTTCAGCCGGACAAGACGCCACGAACAGCGGTGACAGTAAGGGCACAAGCCAGAGATCAGCCCTCCCGCCCCCTACCCGACCCCGGTCAGCTCGCTTCGCCGAATCAGCCAAGGTCGGCGGGGTTGGACGATTCCTCCTCCGCCTCGTCCTCAGCCAGGATCCGGTAGAGGTTCCGCTTCGTCTCCTTCAATAGCTGGGCGGCTTTGGCCACCTGGCCAGGATTGCCGGCGTGGGCCACCTGGATCAAGGCGCCTGCTGTCTGGCGCAGCAGCGAGAGCAGCTCATGGACGTCGTCCCCGACCGCCCCGGACACATCGGCCCACGGTGATCCAAACTCGGCGCGATGCTCCTCGGTATACGCCGTACCGGCTGCTGTGAGGGTGAAAAGACGCTGTCCTTCTGTCTCCTGAGCGCGCACCATCCCCTCGTCTTCCAGCTGCTGAAGCGCCGGGTAAACCGAACCGGGGCTCGGGCGCCACACACCCTTGCTGCGCTCGGCGATTTCCTGCATGATCTGGTACCCGTTCCGGGGTTGCTCGGCCAGGAGCAGAAGGGTCGCGGCGCGGACGTTTCCGCGCGGGATCCGTCGACCCCTCGCGCCACTCATTCGGCCCCCAAATCCGCCGCCGAATGGGCCGCCGATCTCTCCGCCCCCAAATGGACCGAACCGGCCCCTTCCGCGCCGGCCCGGCCGACCTGCGTGCTCCGACCAGGGCTCGTGCTCGTGGTCCGCTCTGAAGCTACTCATCATCTCGCCGCCTCCAATCCTCTGACATATCCGACTCGCTCATAATAGGTCATCGATATATCGAAAGTCAACCGGCACGAGCGAGTCTCGAGGCCCGGTCGCTGCTCCAAGAGCGTGCTCGACCAGCTAGGCAGTCCCTGGCGCAGAGCTGGCTGCCTCCAGTCAACCCCTGAACCGAGCTCCTTCCAGGCTCGCACGCGGCCGTTTTCGAGTGGCCGGAATAGTTGCGATGCCCACCGACCTTGGACTTCTGCAGTCGGTGCTCCTTCGGTTGGATGAGGCCCGTTTCGCGGTTCTCATCTTCGGAGGGCGGGCAGGGGAGCAACCCGGCCTTTTCCCGTCGAGATGCCACCGGGATGTCGACCTCCTGCGGCCCGACCCCGACCATACGATGCTCGATCGGTTTCTTGGAAAAAGCTTGGCGATAACTGAGAAGCGATCGAGCCAAAAGCGCGCCTTTGTGGTGGAGGGGATTCTCGAGGAGCTGTTCATTACTCGCAGGGACGGTACAGCGCAAGTGAGATGGTTTTCGGATCACCTTCGGTGGTCATGGCTCGTCGACGTAGTCGCGCACGTTGCTAGCGCCAGCTCGTGAGCCAGGCTGCCTTAGCCAGATACCGCGACAACTGGCTGTCCACCCTGGCGGCCCGGCCAGCTGCGATCTGATTCCCTGGTCCGCCGATGGACCGCCGTTGAGGGTGCGTTCGAGTTGCGGTCGAGCTATTCGGTTCAGGATCGGAAATTGGCAGAGCGGGACTCCCCGGCGGACGCCCCCGTCCATAGTTGAGCCGATGTCAAGTGACTCAGAACCCAGCCGAGGACCAGTCCGATGATTGAACTCACAGTCATCGGATTCGTGGCCGGGATCGTGGTCGGCATCTCGCCCTGCATCCTGCCCGTGCTGCCGGTCATCCTGGTCGCGGGCGCAACGACTTCGGCTGCGGCGGGGCGGACGCGGCGTCCTCGAGCACGAGCGGTCGCGGTGGTCGGTGGGCTGGTGGTCAGCTTCAGCTTCCTGATTCTCGCGGGCTCGGAGTTGCTCTCGCTCCTGCATCTTCCCCAGGACTTTCTGCGAGACACTGGCATCGCCCTGCTCGTGCTGGTCGGTCTGGGGTTCCTCGTTGCTCCCCTCGAAGCGCTGCTCCAGCGTCCCTTCGCGAGGATCAGCTGGGGCGATCCCAGTGGTCGGGCTGGCGGGTTCGTGGTCGGCCTAGCGCTGGGCGTGCTCTTCGTGCCGTGCGCCGGACCCGTGCTCGCGGCGATCACGGTTGTGGGTGCCACGCATCGGGTCGGGTTCACCGCGGTGGCCCTCACAGTTGCCTTCGCCGTCGGAGCAGCAATACCGCTCCTGATCGTGGCGCTGGCCGGGAGCGAGCTTGTCCAGCGGGTGAAGGTCCTCCGCCAGCGCGGACCCCTGGTGCGCCAGCTGAGCGGAGTGGTGTTGATCGTCATGGCACTCGCCATCGGGTCGAACATGTTCGCCGGTCTCCAGCGAGACATCCCGGGCTACACCAACGCACTACAGAGCGCCGTCGAAGGCTCGTCATCCGTTCGCCAGCAACTCAGCTCGCTCACCGGCAACAGCCACTCGTCGCTGGCCAAATGCAACGACAAAACCACAGCTCTGGTCAACTGCGGGAAGGCGCCCGCAATCAGAGGGATCAGCGCGTGGCTGAACACCCCTGGAGGCAAACCACTTGAGCTCTCAAAACTGCGCGGCGAGGTGGTCCTTATCGACTTCTGGACATACTCTTGCATCAACTGCCAGAGGGCACTGCCACACGTAGAGGCCTGGTACAAGGCGTACGCGAAGTATGGATTTGTGGTGGTCGGCGTACACACACCGGAGTTCTCCTTTGAGCACGTCATCTCCAACGTGCAGATGGAAGCCGCCCAACTCGGCGTCCACTACCCGGTGGCCATTGACAACAACTACGCGACGTGGGATGCGTACGACAACGAGGGGTGGCCGGCCGACTACCTGGTCGACGCCTCGGGCACCGTCCGTTACATCTCGATCGGCGAGGGCGACTACGGCACCACCCAGACGGCGATCCGCAAGCTCCTGGCAAGGGCGGGAGCGAGGCGTCTCGGCGCCAAGGCCCGGGCGCACGGGGTGATCACCCCCTCGCAGCTCGTCACGCCCGAGACCTATCTGGGCACCGAACGCGCGCAGGACTGGATCGACCCGCCGGTCCCCGGCGCCCGCGCCTACGGCTCACCCTCCTTCCCCTTCCCCCTCAACGAGTTCGCCTACGGCGGCACGTGGTCGATCGGCCCCCAGCAGGCGCTCGCGATCTCCGGCGCGAGGATCCTCGCGGAGGTCCAGGCCAAGAACGTCTACATCGTGCTCTCGCCGCCGGCGCACGGTGCGGGCCGGGTCGCGATCTCAGTCGACGGGCACGCGACGAAGACGCTGGACGTCACGCAGCAGCGGCTCTACCAGGTCGCCCACTTCGCGACCGACTCGGTCCACGCGATCGAGCTGCGCTTCTCGCCGGGGACGAGCGGCTACTCGTTCACGTTCGGGTAGATGGTTGCCTCGGCCGGTGTGTGGGGACGGCGAGTGGCTCGCGAGTNNACGCCGCAGGGGCCGTGGAATCGACCATCCCCCTCAGTCGACGAAGGCGACGACGCGCGCGAAGCCGGCGCTGCCGCGGCGGATCTTCACGGGGAAGGCGGCGACCTTGAAGCCGTGCGGGCGGCCGATCTGCTCGAGGTGGGCGAGCTTCTCGATCTGGCAGTAGGCGCGCGTGATCCCGGCGAAGTGGGCCGGCCACACGTGGCGGCCATCGCCGGTGCGGCGGAAGTCCTCGGCCATCGCCGCAAATGGGCGGTCGAAGCCCCAGGCGTCGATGCCGATCACCTTGATCCCCTGCGCCACGAGCCAGAGCGTCGACTCGCGCCCCATGCCCGGCTGCTCGAAGTACTCCGCCGAGCCCATCTTGAGGTCGCAGCCGGTGTGCAGCATGACGATGTCGAGCGGCTTGAGCGCGTAGTCGATCGCCGCCAGCGCGCTCTCGAGGTCGGCTGTCTCGATCATCTCGCCGGGGCGCTTGTGGCGCAGGTCGAGCACCACCCCGTCGGAGAAGAACCACTCGAGCGGCAGCTCGTCGATCGTCGCGGCGGGGGCGCCCTCGGAGATCGGGCCGTAGTGGTAGGGGGCGTCCACGTGGGTGCCGGTGTGGGCGCTCACGGTGAGGAGCTCCTCGGCCGCGCCGAGGCCGTCCGAGTAGACGAGGTCGCTCTCGCTCACGCCGAAGGCGCGCTTGAAGAGCTCGACGCCCTCGGCGTGGGAGTGGTACTCCACGGCGACCGGGAACATCTCGAAGGGCGCGTCGGCCTCGATGCTCACGCTCAGATCGACCAGGCGCATCGCGCCTGACCCTAGCGGAGCCCCGCCCGACGCGACCTCAGGCGCGCGGCCAGATCCGGTCAGCGGCCTCGACCAGCGTCTCGAGCTTGCGCCACTGGATCTCCTCGGTGATCTCGTTGCCGTGGTAGGTCGAGGCGAAGCCGCACTGCGGGCTGAGCGCGAGCCGCTCGACATCGAGGAAGCGGCTCGCCTCCTCGATGTGGCGCTCGAGCTCGTCGGCCGTCTCCACCCGCGGCTTCTTGCTGCTCATGATCCCCATCACCACGGTGGGGCCCTCGGGCACGTAACGCAGGGCCGAGTAGTCGCCCTCGCGCGCGGTGTCCTCCCACTCCATCAGGAAGACGTCGTAGGGCAGCTCGCCGAACATCCGCTCCGCGTAGGCGTCCATCGGGCCGTTGTAGATCCACTTGGACTTGTGGTTGCCGCGGCAGAGGTGGAGAGCGGTACGCACCCCCGCGGGGATGCCTTCGAGGATCTTGCGGTCGGCCTCGATCAGGCGGTCGAGCAGCCAGTCCGGCTCGACGCCGGCCTCGCGGAACATCGCCACCGCGGCCTCGTCGCCGAGCGCCGGGTAGACCGGCCAGTCGAACTGCACGTACCTCGCGCCCGCGGCGATCGCCGCGGCCACCTGCTCGCGCTCGATCTCGATCATGCGCTCGACCATGTCGGCCTGGGTCGGGTAGACCCGGTCGGTGACGCCGGGGACGAAGGCGAGCGGGAACCAGAAGATCGAGGCGGCCGGGAAGGTCACCTTGAAGGGGTGGTCGGTGAGGGTCGCCAGGTAGGCCGCCTCGCGGGCGGCGGGGCTGTCGATCGTGTGCAGCTCGCCCTCGACGACCGGCAGGCCGGTGTAGAACTCGACCTCGCCGTCCTCGTTGGTGAACGGCACCTGGCCGGTGCCGGCCGCGAGGCCGTCGACGGCGTCGTAGAAGGAACCGGTGAACATGAAGCGCCGGAACTCCCCGTCGGAGACGACGTCGAGGCCGATGTCGAGCTGGCGGCGCAGCACCTCGCGGATCGCCTCGTCCTCGGCGGCGTGCAGCGCGCCGAGGTCCTTCGCGCGCTCCTCGGCCAGGAGCGCGGAGTGCCCCGGCTCGTAGAC
>PKXR01000121.1 GCA_003133485.1 Candidatus Dormiibacterota bacterium | reverse complement strand
GAGTAACCTGTCCAGGTTCGCCCAGCCGGTGGAATTGGACCTGCGTCAGTTCGCTGGGGCCACCCCGGTCGAACTCATCGGTCGGGTCCCCTTTCCTAAGATCGGGTCCCAGCCCTATCCCTTCACACTCGGGCCGCACGCCTTCTACTGGCTCAGCCTGGAGGCCGGGGCATGACCAAGGTCCCCCATTTCGCGGAGTTGGATGGGATCGAAGCGGCGCTAGTTAGCAGCCTGGTCCAGGAGCGCTGGTTTGCCGACAAGCATCGGAGGGTGCAACAGCTCCACCTGGATCAAACCTTCTGGCTCCGCCGCGACGTACCCGGCCTAGTCGTCGCGCTGGTGAAGGTGGAGTTCGAGGACGGCGTGGCCTCCACCTACCAGATGGTGTTGGGTATCCGGCCCTGGGATCGCCATCTCTCGCCGGCGATCCGGTCAGTGTCCCGTCGCGTGGGCGGAGTAGAGGAGTCGATTGACGGTGAGGGGAAGTCAGACTGGGCGATTTACGACGCCTTCGTCGACCCCACCCTGGCTTCGCACTTCCTCTCCTCCCTATCGGAGAGCCAGTCGATCCCGGGTGATGAGTCTGGACAGCTCGTCTTCCGATTGCTCCACCCACCTCTCCCCTCGCTGGCCTCCTTGGATCCCAACCAGATGGCTCCCAAGGACCAGAGTCAATCGACGGTGCTCTACGGCGATGACCTGTTGATCAAAGTGCTCCGCCGAGTCTGGCCCGGACTCAGCCCCGAAGTCGAGCTGCTGGAGGCGCTCGACGGAGCTGGCTTCAAGGGAATCGCTCGCCCCCTGGGGGTGGTCGAGGCCCGCTCCGATGATGTCACCACTTCGCTGGCGGTGGCGCAGACCTATCTGCGCAACGGAACCGACGGCTTCTCGCTCGCTCTCACTTCCCTCCGCGACCTGTACGGCGACCTCCTGATCGACGCGGATGGAGCGGTGCCCTTGCCAGAGAACTGCGTCACGGCCGTAGAGCGCCAAGGATCTTCGTTCGCGGGCGCGGCTGCCCAGATCGGGAATCTCACCGCCGAGATGCACCTCGCCCTGGCGGGCCTGAAGGGTGACCCCGACCTACTCACCCGCCCCCTAAATGAGGAAGACCTTCAGATCGTCGCGGACGACTTGGAGTCACTAACCAGGAGGCTCTTGGGGCTGCACGATCCGCGCCTCGAGCCCCTGGCCGTCCATGCGAGTGCGCTCCACGATCTAGCTCAACGGGTGACCCGACTGACGCCTTCTGGAGGCGCCATCCGGATCCATGGTGACTACCACTTGGGGCAACTTCTGCGGACCGACGCTGGCTGGCACGCCCTTGACTTCGAGGGTCGACCCTCCCTCCCCATCTCGGTCAGGCGCAGAAAAGCCACTCCACTCCAGGACCTTGGAGGAATGCTGCGTTCCTTCGACTATGCGGCCACCGTCGCCCTGCGCCAGCAGGTCGATTCAGCGGACGTCAGCGCCGCCAGCCTCGAGCCATACGGTAGAGCGTGGTCGGGTCTGGCACGAGATGCCTTCCTGGGTCAGTACGTCGCCACGATGGGAGGCACTGGGCTACTCCCGAGCGACCAGAGCACCATCCGACTGTTGCTCACGTGCCTCCAGGCGAGTCAGGCGCTTTACGAGGTTGACTACGAGCTGCACAGCCGACCGGAGTGGGTTTCCATTCCGCTGGAAGGAATAGCCCGGCTGCTGAGCGCACCGGCCGAATGAGGGTAAGGCTGGTCAGCCCTCCCGTCCGCGGCTAGCTGGCCGACGCCAGATGGTGCCTGCCGAGCCACTTCTCACTCTGAACCCACAATCGATTCAGGCGCCCTGGTGAACGGGTACGTCGCCCAGTAGAGCTTCTTGACGGCGATGGGATCCTCCCCCACTCCTCGGACTACCAGTAATCGCTCTCCGCGCTCCGTTCCGTTGAGAGCAACGAATATGTCCTCCGCGATTTCGGCGAATTCGGTCAGAGCATCGCCCAGTGGTTTTTCAGCCTCAGATGCCAAGAGTTTGCCGTCGCGCCACCTAAATACCCATTCGTGCCACTCGGACCACCACCTTCCCAAGAGTGGTGTGATCCTCTCTGGCGGCGCTGCCCCTGAGACCCGCTCGCTCTCGGCTAGGAACCCTTCGCGAGCTAGGCCGAGTAGCTGTACGGCCAATGGCCCTACCGGGAGCCCTGAACTCGTGTTTGTCAACACCACTACTGCCAGCTGGGTCGATGGGTGGCAAAAGACCGCCGCCAGAAAACCCGGCATCGATCCGGTGTGTCCTACGTACACCGTGTCCCCGTCCCGCATCAACATCAGGCGTAGGCCAAACCCTCGAGTCCAGTGTTGGAGGTCTTCCATCGTGCGAGGCGCTGACATCTCCGCCAGCGTGTTGGCATTTAGAAGGTCCGGCCGACTTCCGGAGAGTGCTCCAGACCAGCGGCACATGTCCTGAGCTGTGCTCCAGAGCTGGCCAGCGGCAGCAAGGCCGCGGCAGTCCACGACGGGCTCCGCAACCACTTCATCCGTATACGGCTTCACCGAGTACCCTTGAGCGCTTGGCTGGTCAGGCAGAGGCGTGGTGCGCACCATTTCCAATGGCTGCAACAGATGCTCATGAACCCACGACTCCCAGGTGGTGCCACTCATCTGGGCGACCATCTCGCCGAGCAGCGCAAATCCGAGGTTCGAGTAGTGAAACCAGCTGTCCTGGGGATACAGGCGCTGGACCTCGTTGGCCGTCGCCGCCAGCTCGTTTCGTGCAGGAAACCGCAAGGTCTCCCAGACCGAGCCGTTCGGCTCCCGTTGGAGACCCGATCCATGGGTCAGTAGATCGGCGAGTGAAATGTCATCGTGAGGGGCTCCTGGCCAACCCTGCTTCAGAGGGCCTCGCAAGTCCAGTTTGCCTTCGGCCACCAACTGCATCACGGCCATGGCCGTCACTGTCTTGGTGATCGACCCGATTCGGTACTGCACGTCAGGTCCGGCGCGCAGCCCGGACGCAACATCCGCATAACCGATCGAAACAGGATGGAGAAGGCGTCCAGACTGGGCCACGGCTACCACCAGGCTTGGCAGCCGTCTCTCATTCTGGACCGCCGCCACCACCGCGCGAATACGGTCAAATGCAGTGCTCGAGATCGCCACGAAAACCAAGCCTAGCGAGTCGGACAGGCAAGGTACCCGGTGAGAGGATCAGACGGGAGGCATCAGCAGTCGCTCGCCGGGCGTAATGCCAGGGCCGTCAATGTGGTTCGCGGACTCGATGGCGGCGATCGCGACCCTCGGGTCGGACTGCGGATAGTGCGTGCTGGCGATCCCCCATAGAGTCTGTCCAGGCTGAACTACCACGGACGGTCCCCGAGAGCCAGCAGTCCCGAGGACCACCTGAGTCATTACGGCTCCGACTAGCAAGGTCAGCAAAGCCAGCTTCACCAGAAGTCCCCAACGACTTCGCGCGGCCCGCCTATCCGAGCGTCGCGCGGGACCCCTGGTGATCCGGTGGTCTTGGGCCTGACTCTGCGGGAACATCGGTTCGTAGTGTAGGGAACACTTGTTCGTTTGTCAAGGTCCTTCAGATCGATCGAACGTCCGCAAAGAGGCCGCGCGGCGAGGTTCGGAGAAAGGTCTGTGCCTACCGACGACGAAGCGAGTGAGTACTGGACTCATCTCGATGCTCTGCCTACCTCGCCGCGGGCCTAGTCCGGCGAACAGCCGTTTGCACAGCGAGGCTATCGGTGCTACCATCGGCAGCGATCATTTGTTCTGGGTTCCGCCGCTGGCCGGTAGGCGCCTTGGAAAGGAGCTGCTAGATGTCCGAAGGTCTCCATCCTCGGCAACAGGAAATCGTCGACTACCTGCGATCGCGGAGCCTGGACGGTGGCTATCCACCATCGGTCCGTGAAATTGGTCGGGCAGTCGGACTCAGTTCCAGCTCCACTGTGCAAAACCACTTGAATGTTCTGGAGCGGAAGGGCTTGATCCATCGTGACCCAACCAAGTCACGCACGGTCCTGCTCACTGACTTCACAGTTCCTGCGAATCATCCGACCGATGCCTATTGGCTGCCCTTAGTAGGTCAGGTGGCCGCAGGCGCTCCGCTCCTGGCCGAGCAAAACATTGAGGAGCACCTAGCGATCGGGCCCGAGATCGCGGGTGGCGACGACTCTTTTCTACTTCGAGTCCGAGGCGAGAGTATGCGCGGCGACGGCATATTCGATGGGGACTTGGTCGTGGTCAAGCCAGGGAGTGACGTTCCTAACGGGACCGTTACCGTGGTGCGCTTGGAAAGCGCGGACACCGGCGAAAGTGAAGTCACCGTCAAACGCTTCTACCGAGAGAGCGGACATATCCGGCTCCAGCCATCCAACGATGCGTTTACTCCCCTGATCGTGGACGACGCCCACGTTGAGGGAAAGGTGGTGGCCGTGATCCGAGTACTCCGGCAGTAAGCGCGGTCGCTCAGCCGGCGGGCTCCTCCTCGTCCGCTCCTGCCTTCATCCCCTTCACGAGTGCTTCAGGCAAGCGACCCCGAACGTGAACTCCGTCGCTCGCGAACTCCTCACCCTCCACGACTCCGTAGCGTCGCCAACGGGAAAGCGCCTTCCAGTTGTCGTACGGAATGGTGGCCTCGACCGCCAGCATGTCTCGAGAAAGAGCCTCTGCGATCGCACTTCGAAGTTCGTCAAGACCTTCCCCTGAGGTACCGCTGACCAAGACAACTCCGAGATACGACTCGGGCCGAAAATTCTGTAGGCGCATCCGACTTTCCGGCGAGCACCGGTCCACTTTGTTAATCGCGAGGAGCAGTGGTCGGTCATCCAGATCCAACTCCTTCAGGGTGGCGTGCACCGTCTCGAGCCGGGTCTCCGATCCGGCGTGGCTTGCATCTAGGACGTGAACTAGGAGGTCAGCCTCCCCCACTTCCTCCAAGGTGGCATGAAAGGCGGCAACCAGCTCATGCGGAAGCTTCTGAATGAAACCCACCGTGTCCACAAGAAGGCAGGGCTGGCCAAATGGCAACCGCACGGAACGGGTAGTGGGATCGAGCGTCGCGAAAAGCTGATTCTCGGCCAGAGCTCCGCCAGCGGTCATGGCGTTAAGCAAAGTCGACTTACCGGCGTTGGTGTAACCGACCAAAGCGGCGGTGCGGAACGGCCGCCGACGGCGTCCCTCCCGGTGGAGGGCTCTCTCCTCGTGGAGCTGGATCAGATCTTTTTGTAAGACCCGCAGCCGACTGCGAATCCGACGTCGGTCAGTCTCGAGTTTCTGTTCTCCTGGCCCCCTGGTTCCGATCCCGCCGCCGAGTCGGGAGAGTCCAGTGGTGCCGGTGAGGCGCGGCAGCAAGTGCTGCAGCTGGGCGACCTCAACCTGGATGCGGCCCTCTCGCGAGTGGGCGTGCTGCGCGAAAATGTCGAGGATCAGCCCCGTCCGATCGACGACCGTGATGTCTAGCTCCTGCTCCAAGTTGCGCTGTTGTCGCGGAGACAGCTCGTCATTGGTGAGCAGGAGTCCAAAATCGAGGCTCTCTCGGAGGGCCAGAAGCTCGGCGACCTTTCCCTTCCCAAAGAAGAGCGTGGGGTCAATTTTCGGGCGCTTCTGGACATCCGATCCGACGACCGCCGCTCCGGCAGTGCGCGCCAGATCTCCCAGCTCGTCCATCTCCAGTTCGACGTGGCCGAGGTCGCGCTCCGACGGCGCCCAACCGAGCAGAAATGCGCGTTCCCGCTCGCGCTGCATGGAGTCGTCGAAAACTCTCATCGCAACCTCGGTGCCGGGCCGCGTGGAATAACAGCCAAGCATTGCTGAACCATCTCGTCCGGACTAACTGCGGCGTCGACCCAGACCAGGTCGGGCTCACTTCTCAGCCAAGTCAACTGAGCTTTAGCGTACCGCCAGGATCTGGCCACCAAGCGATCCACTGCCTCTTCGCGCGTGCAGTGGCCCCGCGCCCAGTCAACCGCTTCAGAATACCCGATGGCGGACCGGGACAAGAGGTCGGCCGAAAAGCCCTGAGACTGGAGCGATTCAACTTCCTGACGGAGCGGGTCCGCCATGAGCTGCTCAGAGCGCGCTTCGATTCGGGAGCGCAGCTCGGGCCCANNGGGCCCACCGACCCGACACCCGATTCTGAGCGCCGACCAGGCTGGCGGAACCTGACCGGCGCGCGCGCCAGCTCGTGCGAGTTCAGCAGCTCGGATGACCCGCCGGGGGTTTTCTAAGTCCACTTCCAGGGCCCGCTGAGGGTCCAGTCGAAGAAGATCTCGGCCAGCTCTGGCAGCTAGATCTAGCCGGTCGCTATGCGCGCCGCGGGTGACTGGTCTGGGCGCGGTTGGGGCCACTCGACCAAAGTCGAAACCGCCAAGGAGCGCCCGGATGTAGAGCCCGGTGCCACCCACCAGGATCGCGGTCCGCCCCCGGTCTGCGATCTCCTCAATCGCCGCCGCCGCCAGGGTCCGGTAGACGGCGGCAGAAAATGGATGCCCCAGGTTGCTCCAGTCCAAGCCGTGACACTTCACTCCTCCGAGTTCGTCCGCGGTAGGCTTGCAGACCCCGATCGCCAGTTCAGAAATTGCCTGTCGTGAATCAGCGTTAACCAACTCACCGCCAAGCTCCCGAGCGAGCGCCACAGAGAGCCGGGTCTTTCCGGAAGCGGTGGGACCGAGGATGGCCAGGACCTGCGGGCTCCCGGGCCGCACGGTGGCCGGCGCGGTAGGAACCATCAGGTTCTCCGAAAAGCGGAAAGGAGCTGTCCCTCAGACAACATCAGCACCGCTGGCCGGCCGTGAGGGCAGGTGATCCCCCCGGGGGTTGTCGCGAGGTCCCGCAGCAGTGCGGACACCTCCTCCGGGCTGATGGGATCACCAAATCGAACCGCGCTGTGGCAGGCCACCGATGCCGCAAGGCGGTGCCGCCGTGGGTCCGAACCTCCCTCCCCGGGAAGCACCTCGCCCAATACCTCCACCAGCAGCTGCTCCACCTCCGAGAGACGGGTCCCGACGGGCACCGCCGCACACCTCAAGGTGCCTTCGCCGAAGGCTTCCAGGTCAAACCCCACTCGCCGGAATAGGTCGTGTGCATCAGCCAGACCAGCCACCACGACCGGTCCGACCTCCAGCAGCATCGGGCTGAGCAGCCCTTGCCCGGCTTGTCTTCCCCTCTCCCCCGCGGTGACCAGATCCTCCAGGACGCGGCTGTAGAGCACCTTCTCGTGGGCGGCATGCTGGTCCAGCAAAGCGAGACCACGGTCCGTTTCCACGACCAAGTAGCGGTTGTGAGCCTGACCCAGGTAGCGCCAGCGATCAGCTCCGGCGAGGGAGTTGCCCTGGCTCTGTCGGGGCAGGCCATCACTGAGTAGCTCAGTGCCTCCAGCCGCACTGGATCCAGCGCGTTCGGCCACCCCAGACCACCCGAATTCCGGCCGGAGCTCAGTGCCCTGGAATTCTGCCGGCAGAGCGAGGTTGGCGGGACGGAGATCGCGCAGAACTTCCCAGCAGGCACGCTGGACCGCCTCGAAGATTTGACCCTCATCCCGGAACCGGACTTCCCGTTTAGTGGGATGGACATTCACGTCCACCTCCCTCGGCTCGCATCGGATATCGAGCACCGCCACAGGATGGCGTCCCACTTCGAGAAGGCCTCGATAGGCACCTTCAACTGCGGCGGCCAATGCTCGCTGATGGACGCGCCGGCCGTTCACCATCAATACCAGGGCGTTGCGATTGGGATGGGCCACTCTCGGAGGACCGAGAACCCCGACCACTGCTATCGGACCACCCGACCAGTTGACAGGGACGAGCTGGTCAGCGACGCTGCGACCGAGAACCGCCCGGGCGGCTTCCACCAGGTCTCCATCTCCGGGAGTGCTGAGAGCTCTCCGACCCCCCAGCCGCACCTCGAAGCGAACGTCCGGCCGTCCCAGGGCCGCCTCCGAAACGACCCTCAGGCAGACACTCGTCTCGGATCGAACGGACCGCAGGAAGGCCCGCCGGGCAGGGGTGTTGTGGAAAAGGTCACTCACCTCGATGGAGGTTCCCGGCGCCGCCCCCACCACCGTCACCTCCCCCATCTGATCGTTCGCCACCAACACGCTGGCGCCGGCCTGGGCAGCAGGCTCGCGCGAAACCACCGTGACGCTGGCGACCGCAGCGATGCTCGCGAGGGCCTCCCCTCGAAACCCAAAAGTGGCGATCCTAGTGAGGTCGTTTTTAGCTGAGAGCTTGCTGGTGGCATGGCGCTCAAGGGCCAACCCCAGCTCCGCGGACGGCACACCCCGCCCGTCGTCGATGACCCGGATCAAATCGATGCCACCGCCTTCGATTTCGACCGTGACCCTCGCGGCGCCGGCGTCGAGGCTGTTCTCTATCAACTCCTTGACTACCGAAGCCGGTCGCTCGATCACCTCTCCCGCCGCGATCGCGTTAGCCACTTCAGGCGCCAGTCGCTTGATCGACGCCCGAACGCCATCCAAGCCAGGGTCTTTCGGAGGAATCTGGTTCAGTTCAACTCCCCGGCCTGTCGCTGCCACTCCGAGATCTTCTGGAGTGCTGCCAACGGGGTCATGCCGTCAAGTTCCAGACTCTTTAACTCGACCATGACCGGATGCGCTGGACTCAGCGGAAGTGAAAGCTGCTCTTCTGGTCCAGTCAGCGGCGCCAGAGGTCGCTCCGACTCGCGTCCCGCCAAAACCTGCGCAGCCCGGTCGAGCACTCCCCTGGGCAGTCCGGCCAGCTGCGCCACATTGATGCCGTAAGAGCGATCCGCACCTCCGGCCACGATCCGGTGGAGGAATGCGATCCGGATTTCGCCGCCCACCTCGGTCTCGACAACCTCAACACGGAAGTTGCGCATCGCGGGCAAGGCCCGGTCCAGGGTCGTGAGCTCGTGGTAGTGGGTCGCGAAGAGCACCCGTCGGGCCATACCGGGCTGATCGTGGAGGTACTCCAATATGGCTTGGGCAATGCTCATCCCGTCGTAGGTGCTGGTACCCCGGCCAATCTCATCCAAAATCAACAGGCTGCGGGAAGTTGATTGCGAAAGAATCAGGGCCATCTCCTCCATCTCCACCATGAAGGTACTGCGTCCCGCCGCGATGTCGTCCTGCGCGCCGACCCGGGTAAAGATCCGGTCAACAAGTCCCCATCGAGCCCTGGTGCAGGGCACCATCGAGCCCACTTGGCCGAGGAGGCAGATGAGAGCCACCTGCCGCAGGAAGGTCGACTTCCCGGCCATGTTGGGACCGGTGAGAAGCCACAGTCGCTCAGTCTCGCCATCCATTTCGACGTCGTTGGGTACAAAGCGGCCAGCTCCGAGGCTCGATTCGACCAGGGGATGCCGTCCCCCGAACAGGTCCAGGCTCAGACCGTCATCGATTTGGGGCATCACCCACCCCTCGTCTGCTCCGAGCTGGGCCAGTCCCTGCAGCGCATCTAGGTCCGCGAGCGCGGAGGCCGCCCGGCTGAGCTCTCCCAGCTGTCCCACCACCGCTTGGAGCAGGGTGGAGAGGCAGTCCAATTCTCGGAGAAGCCCGCGCTCGCGGGCGGTGAGGACGACGTTCTCATGCTCACGCAACTCGGGGGTCACATAGCGTTCGGCCCCGACCAGGGTCTGGCGCCGGACGTACTCGGGGGNNCGAACCTCGATGTAGTAACCGAAGACCCGGTTGTAGCCAACTCGCAGGGCCCGAATACCGGTGCGCTCCCGCTCGGATTCCTCCAGTTTCGAGAGATATACCCTGGCCCCCGAACTGGCCTGGCTGATCTGATCCAGATCGCCGTCGAATCCCGGGCGGATGAAGCCCCCGTCTCGAGCCTGAGCCGGGGGATCGTCAACCAGGGCTCGCCGGAGCAGGGCGGACAGCTCCACGGAGGGAGCACCCAGCTCAGCGGTCAGTGACCGAAGCGGGGAGGACTGGGCTCGTTCCAAGGCGACCGCTAGCCCGGGAAGTCGCTCCAACGTCTCCGCCAGGCTCCTGAGGTCGCGCGGGCTGGCGGCCCCGTGGACGCACCGTCCCGCAAGCCGCTCTAGATCCCGGCACGAGCCTAGGGCGGATCGCAGCACCTCGCGAAGTGCTCCGGATCGAGCGAGTTCGGCGACACCATGCTGTCGTTCCAAAATCGCCGCCAGCGAGCTGAGTGGCTCCTGAATCCAGGCTCGGAGCCGGCGGGCTCCGAGCGGGGTCAGGGTGCGGTCGATCAGGCGGAAGAGTGACAGACCGCCGCCAGACGCCTCAAGCAATTCAAGATTCCTCCGGGTGGAGGCGTCCAGGGTCATGGTGGCGCCTGGCACCCGCCAACTCACCCGAAGGAAGGCCGGGTCGATCGCCAATTCCCCCTCTCGACAGTAGCCGGCGACCGCCCCCAAGGCGGCGAGTGCCAGCTCCGGCGAGATAGCTGCTGCCGAACTGGGGATTTCTACGCCGGCAGACTCGACCAGCGCTCGTCCCAGCTCGCTGCTAAACGCCGCCGTCGGCCGCCGGGAGACTGCAACGTTCGATGGCAGCCCGAGGGGCGCGGGCGTTTCCTGAGGGAGCAGCAATTCAGCTGTATCAAGCGCCGCCAGCTGGTAGCCAACCCGAGGCGAAGTGATCCCTCCCGTGATGACCCCGAGCTGGCAGCGCCCGGTGCTCACGTCGATCGCTGCCAGCCCGACCCGGTCGCCATCCGCCATTAGCGCTACACACGTAGCCGTGGCGCTCGGGGCTAAGAAACTGTCCTCGATCAGGGTGCCGGCAGTCAGCACGCGCACCACCCGCCGGGCGACCAGCTTCCCTGGTCGGGCGGCCTCAATCTGGTCGCAGACGGCGACCTTAACCCCGGCGTCAAGGAGTTTTCGCGCGTACGGGGCCAGGCTGTGGTGCGGCACCCCGCACATCGCCAACCGGCCGGCCTTGCCAAACGGGCGAGCAGTCAGAGTCACCCCCAGGATCGGAGCCGCGCGCTCGGCGTCCTCTCCAAAGATTTCGAAGAAGTCTCCCANNCGAAGAAGTCGCCCATCCGGAAAAGGACCAGGCAATCGGGATGAGCTCGTTTGGCGGACCAGTACTGGCGTACTGCGGGAGTGTCCGGAGTTTCCGCCCGCACCGGTGCCTCTGGGCTGGCGGTGCCCACTGGCGTCAAGCGGCCACGAGCTGCCAGGCGTTGGCTGCGCTGACCCGAGCGGTGACCGTTTCGCCAGGGACAGCCTTTCTCTCCAGCCATGCCACCCGGTTCTGGCGGGTTCGGCCGTAGGCCCGGCCGTCCTCGCCCACTCCTTCGACCAGAACTTCCACCTCAGCTCCGATCAGTGACTGGTTCCGCTCCCCGCTAATCGTTCGCTGGAGTTGCAGCACCGCCTGCAGACGCTCCTTCTTGGTCGTCAGCGGAACATCGTCATCTCGGCGGTAAGCAGCGGTACCCGGGCGAGGCGAGTACGCCTGCACGTGGACCATGTCGAACCGCACCTCGGCCAGCATCCGCAG
>PKXR01000058.1 GCA_003133485.1 Candidatus Dormiibacterota bacterium | reverse complement strand
TTCCCTGGGGGTGGCTGGTCGCGCCCTTTCATAGTTCAGTCTGGAGGTCGGAAATTTGGCAAGACGCTCGATGGGTGGCCGTGCTCGCCGCGGACCCTCGCGCCCGCGGGTCTCCCGGGTCACTCCGGTCGAGGAGCAGAAGGAAGAGACCATCGAGATCGAGGGCACAGTGGTGGAGCCCCTGCCCAATGCCCAGTTCCGAGTCGAGCNNTCACCTTCCGCTACAAGTAGCCAGGCCCGCGCTCCGCAAAGTAGGCGACCGTGCTCCGGAGCCCCTCGGGCAGCGCGACCTTCGCGGTCCAGCCCAGGCGGGAGCCCGCCAGTGAGCAATCCAAGCAGCTCCGCCGCTGCTCGCCGTCCCGCGGGGGGCCATAGAGCGGGGCGGGCGCCAGGCCATTTCTAGGTCGTAGCGCTGAGACGGCCCGGCCCAACTCCTCCGCCACTGTGACGACACTCGTCTCGCGGCCGGTGCCGATGTTGTACTCCCCGACAGGTCCCTGGAGTAGCCGAAGGGCAGCGTCCACCAGATCCTCGATGAAGACGTAGTCACGGGTCTGCAGACCGTCCCCATTGATCACGGGCGCCTGGTCGGCTAACAGCTGGCCGGTGAAGATGGCGATCACCCCCGCCTCGCCACGGGGGTCCTGCCGCGGGCCGTAGACATTGCCCGGTCGCAGGACCGCAGTCTCCAGCCCGAACGAGGTGGCAAAGGCCGTCAGGTACGCTTCACCGGCGGCTTTGGAAGCGCCGTAGGGCGACGCCGGCCGCAGGGGATGCGACTCCGGGGTGGGGACGACCTCCGTGTCCCCGTAGACGGCCCCGCCGGAGGACATGAATACGAAGCGACCGACCCGGGCTTGGGCAGCGGCGCGCAGCAGCTGGACCGTCCCCATGACGTTGACCCCGGCGTCGTGCAGGGGGTCGCTCACGGACTTGCGGACATCGATCTGGGCTGCCAGGTGGAAGATCACCTCCGGGCGCTCTCTGGCGATCACCCGGCCCACCCAGTCGCTGGCGACGCTCAATTCGTAGAAGCGGGCCTGATCGCTGACCTGGTCTCGGCGGCCGCTGCTGAGGTCATCGATCACGGCCACTTGATGGCCCTCGCGCAGAAGCCGGTCGGCGAGATGGCTGCCGATGAACCCCGCCCCGCCGGTGACCACCACCCGCATCAGGCGCCGGGGTCCGTGGGTGGCTGGGCTGGGCGGCTGGGTGACCGCCGCCGCTTCGGCGGAGATCCGCCCTCGGAGTCAACCCGGTCAAGCAGCCCGCCCCCGGAGCGGGGCAGCCGCCGGCTCATCCCAGCCCGGTTGCGCCTCGACTGGATCTCGGCCAACCGCCGCTGTTGGCTCGACTGGCCCGAGGCTACTGAGCTGGAGCGTTCGAGGGGCGGACGGGTGTCCCAGCGCCGCACGTAGAAGGCACCCTTGAGGGCGGTATAGGGGATGGCGCAGATCTTGTGCTCTCGGCTCTTGGCGTCGATGATGTCCCAGACGGAGCCGAACCTTTGCAGAGAGGCCGGAGTCACCACGTGGGCCCGCAGCACCTGACCATCAATGAAGTGCAGCGCGACTCGGGCCAACTGCTTCAAGTCGACCTCATCGTCCGGCTGGGCGACCTTGATCAGGTCGATCTGGCGCAATCCACTGACCGGAACCAGGGCTTGGCGGGCGTTGCCGTCCAAGGTGTGCAGGTCGAGGTCTACGAAGGGGTCGTCCATGTGCAGCAGAGGCAACTCTCCGTAGAGGACCTCGCCGTCCAAGAAGGACAAGACTACTTCCAGCACAGGACGTCAACCTCAACACAAACGGCGGCCACCAGTTGCCGTTGCCGGTCCGGCCCACGCGTCATCGGAACGTAAGGCCGGTGTCACTCATTCGCTACCGGCTTGGACCCAAGGCCTGGATCTGGACGGCCACGGTGGGAGACATCATAGGGCTGGTGCCTGACGATGGTCTCGGAGTTCTCAACTCACCTGCGCCCGAGGCGAAGAACCACCAAGGCAATTGGCACAGCCACTTCATCTGACCAGGCAGGACATGCAGATTGGCCAACCAACCCCCAGCGCGTCGAGGCGTTCGCCGAAAGTCCTTCACCGCCCACTTCGCCCTGGTGCTGGTGGCGGTAGGGCTGGCGACCGCTGTTGTGGCCGGAGCGGTGGCCTGGGTCGAAACCCAGCAGGCGCACTCCCAGCAGGCGGCGCAGGCCGCGCTGGGTGCCGCTCGACTGGCCGAAAGCGTTCTCCGGTTGCAAACCGCCAGCGCCTCGGAGCGGTTCGCCTGTGAGGTAGCGAGCCTTCCGACCACTGCCAAGGCGTATGCCCTAGGCGCGTCGAGCCTTGCCACCATCGCCAAGGCCGCGGTCACCGATGCCAGTCCCGGGCAGGTCCTGGTCTTCGTGGGTACCAGTGGACAGGTTCTCGCCCGGGCCCCCGTCACCTCCCCTGCCCTGCCCAACGGCGGCTACGCGGTCGCCGGGACGACCGCCGGCGCGCCCGGCTGCGGAGACCCGGGAAAGGGCGGCTTCTTCATCAGGGGCGGTTTCGGCCAGCTGTTTGGGGCGGGGGTCGCCCCCGTCACCGCGGGAGGCACCAAGGTGGGTCGGGTCTTCGCCCTGACCCCGGTCGGGTCCGGCGTCCTGAAATATGCCCAGCAGATTGTGGACACCGCTGGGCTCCACTCCACCACCGCGATCCTGTTGGGGGTGAAGCTGGCCATGCCCGCTCGCGTCGGTGGGACCGAATACCCGGCCGGGGCGGAGTTACCAGGCTCTGTGCGCGCAGCCCTGCAGGGCGAGGGCCGCGCCGGCCACGCCTCGGTGCATGGGACTCAGTTCGCGGTTGCCGAGCAACAACTTCGCTCCGCCAGTGGCCAACCGATCGCCACCCTCCTGGTGCTGGAGTCCGGGGACGGAGTCGGCGTTACCGTGGCCGACCTGGCGCTCCCACTGGCCCTGGCCGTGGCCGGCGTGCTGTTGTTGGGCATGGTGGTGGTTTTCCTCCTCGTGGAGCACTTCCTCAACCGTCCCTTGCGCCGGCTCGACATCGCGGTGCAACGCCTCGGTCTGGACGCCTATGCGGCGCCGGTCACCGTCGAAGGCGGGGCAGAGGAGATCACCCGTCTCGCGGCCAACTTCGAGCTTGTGCGCAAGCAACTCCGCCGCCAGCTCCTGATCGCGACCGGGCGCACGGTGATCGCCTCCACACTCACCGGTAGCGCGCCGCTCGAGCAGGCGCTCGACCAGGTATTGCGGAGCCTGGTAGACCTCCTGGGCGCCGACGTTGCCATGATCTTGTTCCGGCCGCAGGCGCAGATGCCCCGGGGGCTTCTGCTTGCCACCGGCGTGCCGGAGCCGGCCCCCACCTGGGCCGAGCTGCAGAGCGCCAACGGGATCATCGGATCGCTCATCCGCGAACCCCGCTTTTTAGTCCGCACCCACCTCAGTCCCGAGGAGCGCGGCACCCTCGAGGAGCAGATGGGCCTCAGGGACTGTTTGGCTGAACCGATGCGCACCGAGGATCACGACCTAGGACTCCTAGTCGTGGGCAACAAGCACAAGCCCTACATCGAAGAGGACTACACGCTCTGCCGTGGGGTCGCTGACCAGATCGTGGTCGCCGTCGAGAAGAGCACGCGCCTGGCGGTGACGCAGCGGGAGGCCACCACTGACGAGATGACCGGGTTGTACAACTACCGATTCTTGGTGGGATATCTCGACCAGCAGGTGAACGTGGCCGAGCGGGCCAGTTCACCGCTCTCGGTCTTGATGCTCGACCTGGACCATTTCAAGGCGGTCAACGACTCCCATGGACATCCCGCCGGAGACCGCCTGCTGCGCGAGTTCGCCAGTCTCATGGTGGACACCATTCGCAAATCCGACCTGGCTGCCCGTTACGGAGGCGAGGAGTTTGTGGTGGTGATGGCCAACACCGCGCGCGACGACGCAGAGGTGGTCGCCGACAAGATTCGGTCGGCGGTGGAGGAGATGGCGGTGATGCTGGACGATGGTGCCGAGGTTCGTATCACGGTCAGCATCGGGGGAGTCACGTTCCCCGACGGATCAAAAGGAGCTCGTAATCTGCTGGACCTGGCCGACCGCGCGCTGTATGCCGCCAAACGCAACGGTCGTAACTGCGTCGAATTCCTTGACCTCGCGGCTACGGCGGGAGAGCCGGTCAGCACCTGAACGGGACCTAGGATCGAGCCCCTACGATGGGCCGCGAACCATGGCCACCGTGATTGATCTGCGCAGCGACACCGTGACCCGTCCGTCCGAGGCGATGCGTCAAGCTATCGCCCGCGCGGAAGTGGGCGACGACGTCTTTGGCGAGGACCCCACCGTGCAGCGATTGGAGGAGCGGGTCGCCAGCATGCTGGGCAAGGAGACGGCGCTGTTCTGTCCCAGCGGGACCATGGCCAACCTGATCGGCGTGGCCAGCGCCACCGGCCCCGGTGAAGAGGTGCTGGTCGATTCCGAATCACACATCCTCAACTATGAGCTAGCCGGGACCTCGATGATCGCTGGCGTCCAGCTGCGTACCTTTGATGCACCGTCCGCCGGCTGTCCTTCACCCGAGCAACTTGAGTCGCTGCAGCGGCTGGGAGACCGCGACCACGAGCCGCGCACGGCGCTGCTCTGCTTGGAGCAGAGCCACAACCGAAGGGGTGGTACGGTGGTTCCGATCGATGAATTGCGTCGTTCCACCGACGTGGCCCACCGCATGGGCCTGGTGGTGCACCTCGACGGTGCCCGCCTCGCTAACGCCGCAGCCAGTCTGGACGTGCCCATGACCGAGTTCTCGAGTTGCGTCGAGTCTTTGACCTTCTCCCTCTCCAAAGGGCTGGGTTGTCCGTCCGGCACCCTCTGGGTGGGATCCGCCGTAGCCCGGACCCGCGCTCATATCTGGCGCAAGCGCCTAGGCGGGGGAATGCGTCAGGTGGGCATCCTAGCTGCCGCCGGGCTCTTCGCCCTCGACCACAATCTCGATCGCCTCCCGGACGATCACCGCAAGGCGCGGCATCTCGCCGAGGCGCTCCAGTCCACGCCCGGGCTGCATGTCGACCTCCCGTCGGTGCAGACCAACATCGTCCTGCTGGAGACCGCCGAAGACGCCAACGTGATTGTGGAACGCGCCCAGCGTGCAGGGGTGCTCACGGTGCCTTTTACCTCACACACCGTGCGCTGCGTGACTCACCTCGACGTGAGCACGGAGGACATCGTGATGGCGGGGGAACGGCTGCGCCGGGTCTTCTCGGCCTGACCAAAGCGGCGTTGGGATAGAAAGAGAGGAGCGGACCAAGTGGCCCGCTCCTCCACAGATAAACCTCAGAGGGTTAGCGTGGTCAGGCGGTGCCGGAACCTCCGGCTCCGGCGAGAGTCACCCGGCCGCGACGCTTCGCCGGGCGACGGGCAGCCTTGGGAGCCGCGGCCGCGCGAGCTGTGCGGCGAGCGGTGGTCTTCCGAGGTGTCCGAGCGGTCCGGGTCGTCCTGGTGGCGCCGGTGCGACGCGGCGCGGCCGAGGACC
>PKXR01000010.1 GCA_003133485.1 Candidatus Dormiibacterota bacterium | reverse complement strand
ACGCGCATCGGAGCGATGGTAACGTTTTCAAGCGCTGTGAGGTGCTCGAACACATTGTGCTGCTGGAAGACCATTCCAATGCGGGCGTCGGCTCGTGCACGGGCAAGGTGACGCACCGGTTTGAGTCCCGCGGCCACCCGCTGGTAGCCCACATAGGAGCCGCCAACGGTAATCTCACCGCGGTCGAGCTCTTCCAGGTGGTTTATCAGTCGAAGTAGAGTGCTCTTTCCCGATCCACTCCGGCCCATGACCACGGCGACCTGGCCTACGCCTACGCTCAGTCCTATGCCTTGTAGAACTGGTTCGGTTGAGTTGTAGGCCTTCCACACGTCGCTACAGACGACAAAGTCGGCGCCGCCCGCTAAATCGACCGGGCGGAAACCGTCCACGACGGCCTGCACTTCAGACTCCGCTGGACTCGGGCCCACCACTGTGCGGGAACGGTCTTCCCCCCTAGTGCCCACGAGACCTCGCACCGCAGCCACACCCCGATCACGGAACTGCCTGTAGCCTGAATCTGAGGCTCCAGTGTTCAAGTTGGGCAGGTTCCATCCGACCATCCGTCGCAGTGGTAGTCCCGGGCGACGGTTCCCCCTGGGCCGGTCCAGACTGTAGTGGCTTTCTAGTAGCCGCTGGCCCATACCAAGCACGCTCGTCATTGCTAGATAAAGAATTCCCGCGAAGATAAAGACGCGGTAGAACTGAAAGTTCGCTGATACAACGTTCTCGGCTCGCAGGGTAAGCTCATTGAGGGCGATGACAGACCCAAGTGAAGTAGCCTTCAGTAGGGAAATGGATTCGTTACCGAGACTCGGAAGTATTGCTCTCAGTGCCTGTGGCAGTACGATTCGCCTCAGTTTGGTAGCGGCGCTCATTCCCAACGAGTCTGCTGCTAATTTCTGGTCATCGTGAACTGACAGTAATCCTCCGCGAATAATCTCCCCAACGAAGGCAGTTTCGTTCAATCCAAATCCGATAATCGCCGTTATGAGTGCACTCAGTACGACCCCCACTTGTGGAAGGAGATCGTACAGGAATATCAATTGCAGTAGCAGCGGAGTTCCACGCATGAACCACACGTAGAAGGCTGCGGCCCAACGGACCGGGGTGAATCGCGACATTCTGAGTAGTGCCAAGGCCAGCCCCGCGACCAAAGACAACGCAATGGCTCCTGCAGATACCTCCAGGGTGACCCAAGCCCCCTGCAACAGGTAAGGGGCTTGCAAGCTCCCCCAGAAGCTACCTGTCATCGACCTGCACTACCCGTACTTCCTAACGTCGCTCCACCCCGACCGTTTTTGCGGCCTACCTACCGATAAATCTTCGCCGGGACCAACGACGAGGTCGCCAGCGACCACTTCGTGAGTAACTTCTTTTCGATTCCCTCGCTCTGCACCGCACGCAGGGCCGAATAGAGTCCGTTCAGAAGTGTCGTCTCCTTCTTTTGCGCGGCAATTGCAATTGTGTAGGGGAGGTCAGTATTGAATCCAGTCTGCAACGTGTCCGGGAACACCTCCACAACCTTCTGGACCACTGGAGTGTCGGTCATCGTAATGTTTGCCCGTCCCTCCTCTATCGCCAGGAATACTTCGTCCTGGTCACTGTACGACAGCACCGTAATGGGCGCCTTTCCCTCGGCGGTGCACTTGGAGCTCTGCGCCTGTGCCACCTCGACCTCTGCCGACCCGACTTCCTGAGCGTCTGTTAGTCCACAGAGGCTCGCTAGTGACTTTATGTGATCGGGATTTCCCTTGTCAATTATGGTGCCATCCACCACCTTCTCATAGGCCAAGAAGTTGACGACCTGCTCGCGCGCTGGAGTCGCGTAAAGCGTCGACATCACCAGCTGTGTTCTGTTCGACTGGAGGCTCGCAATTAGCGAGCCGAACCCCATCGTGAGATACGAATACTTGAATCCGAGGCACGCCGACATCGCCTGAAGCAGGTCCGCGTCAAACCCAACTATGTGGCCGGGGCTTTTGCTGCTGGGGCTTATCGTTTCGTAGCCAGGGCTACTCGGATCCACTGCGACCACTAGTTTCTTTCCAACAAGAGACTTGTACTTGTTGCGTGCAGTCGTGCAGGCGGCTGTGACGTGAGCGGCCAAGAGTGTTGCTCTCGTTGGGGAGGAGGCTGAGACGCTTGTGTAACCTGAGGCGCCTAGTCCCACTGCAACCACAGCTATCGCGCATATGTATGGTGCCTTCATCCGCAGATCTCCTAAGCTATTCGGCTAATACTCATTCCGGAAACCACAGATCTGTACTCTCTGAGGCCAAGCCAGCGGCGGCGACCGTCCGAGTCGCGTAGCTGTCGTCGCCCTGCCGAATCGGCCGCCTCGCTGGCTCACGCTTCGTCTAGACCCGACCGCGCGACGGAGGGTGGAGTTGGGAAGACTCCTCCTTGCTCTCTTGTACGGGTAGCTCAGATTTCGACAACCGCAGCGTGAGGGACCTNNGAGCGGATCTTCCGATCAGGGCCACCGGTCACCTCCATACCCAGTGACTCTGTCACTATTTGCTGTTCCCGAGGCAGGCGCTCTTGCCTGCCCGCTGCGGACGGGGGGATGGTGGTCGTGGACGGACGGGATCGCGCGCCGACCGCGTCGGACCTCACTCCGTCAGAGCGATCGTTCACGGTGCGCCTCTTCCGTGGGCATCTGCCTGGCCAAGGGGGCCAGCAAGGCTCCGCGACGGGATCCGTCGCGGCACACAGTACCGATATGGTCCATCCGAGTCTCACACCCCCCTTTGCACCGTGGCACCTATCCGGTCGCTGTGGGACATCTCTGTCAGAGCTGACTCGAACCAACAAGCCAGCCCCTTCCTCTGCAGATCGACGACCATCGCCCCCCGCTGGCTACTCTCGGGAACGCTACCGATATCGCTGCCGGAAGGGTACCATCGGCTAGCTACTCTCGTCAAGAGGGTCGCGCGGATGAGCGCGAAGACACCTGCGATGGGGCTAGTACCCGGAGTCCTCCATGAACTCCGAAGCATGCCGCACAGTGGTGCCAGCCAGTTCCGGTTCATGGCCCACCCAAGTTAGCGGCGATATCGCACTCTGGTGGGACCTGCCTCCCCAGTTAGTCCTCGGCGGAACTATTCCGGGCAGGTTCAGCTACGCCAACTGCGGAAGAATCATGGCCTCCAGGCGAGTGATGGCGCGACCAAGGCGTCTGACAACCTCGTGGCACTCCTCTTCGCTGATTACGAGGGGAGGAAGCAATAATATTGCGTCGCCTATACGGCCGTCCACGATCCCACTGCAGGGATAGACGAGTAGTCCTTCGTCAGTGGCGAGTCGATTCAGAAGCTGAACCGCCTTGAGCGTAGAGGGCAATGGCGTCGTACTGCCGGGCCTAGTCAGCTCAACACCGATCTGCAGCCCTTTCCCGCGAACGTCCCCGACTAGAGGGTGCTGCTGCTTGATCTCTTCGAGCTCCGATCGCAGAGTCTCCGCGACAGTCTTCACATGTCCGCGAATGGCCTCGCGCTCATAAGCGTCGAGCACTGCACACGATACTGCGCACGCCAGGGGGGTGCCGGCCATCGTAAAGTTGTGCTCAAAGCGACCCGAGCCCGAGCGAAGAACATCGATCACTCGCTCGTGCGCGATCACCGCCCCGATGCTCGTGTACCCGGCACCAATTCCTTTCGCTGTGATGATCAAGTCAGGCACCGCGTCCCAGTGCTGGATCCCCCAGTCGCACCCAGTGCGTCCGAGTCCGGTCATAACTTCGTCACTGATGAACAACACCCCGTATCGGTCACAAATGGCCCGAATCGTCTCGTAATAGCCAGGAGGCGGTGTCACGCCCGGAGCTGCCGCCCCTGCGATCGGCTCGACGATAAAGGCAGCAATCGACTCCGGGCCTTCTTTGACAATCAAGTCGTCCAGTGCTTGGCCCGAGCACACCCGACACCACGGTCCTACCTGACCGTGGTCGGTACAGTGAAAGATCCACGGTGCGCGCAAGTGCGGCATCTCCGTCAGCAGTGGCTCGTACGGTGCCCGGCGAGAGGCATGGTAGCCCACTGAGAGCGCCATGAGAGTATTACCGTGAAAACTCGGCCGGCGGCCAATCACCTTCCACCGGGTAGGCTCATCGCGCTCCAACCAATACAAACGGACCAACTTCACAGCTGACTCCAACGCTTCAGAGCCACCTGAGCAGAAGAATGACCAGGTGAGACCTGGTGGAGCAATTCTCGCAATCCGGTTCGCCAGCTCGTCCTGCGGGTCGTTCCTATACCGCATCGAGTGTACGTATGGAATCCGAACTGCCTGCATCGAGGCAGCCTCTACTAGGTCCAACCGGCCGTATCCCAATGCCATTACCCCTACGCCGGCGACACTATCAAGGTACTCTCGTCCCTCCGCATCCTTAACCCAAACTCCGCTGCCACCGACAAGGTTCAGGTAATTTCCATCGATCGCAGGATGCAGGACGCGACCGCGGACGGCCTTAGGCGCATCACGAGCGCCCCCTTCTTCTCCCGAAGTACCGGAAGTGAAACCGGTCAGATTCATCTCGCGCCCATGTCCCGGTTCGACCACCGATGAACTGCACTCACGGACAAATACCCGTGGCGACACGCACCTCCGCATACCTCGCGACTTGAGCGTGTATGAAAGGATGCTGACGCTGAGTATCGGTACCGGGGGCGCGTAGTATGTCTCATGTCGCGTTGCAGACAGTCCCGGCCACTCACGCGCGCCGCCATTCGTCGCAGAGCCGCTGGCAGCCTGGCAGTACAAGTCCGCCGACCGGCAAAAAGCAGGGGCTCACAACTCGTTGCTGAGCCCGGGCGTGGAGAGTGACCCCACGGAGCGCTGGTCGATCCACTACGGCTCTGCGGTACGTGATCGCAAATATGGTACCCAATACTTTCACTATAGAGTCCGATGGGATGCTGTCTCCTGACGATGCAGAGTGCTCCGCCGCACAGCAAGTTCAGGAAGCAATATCTTGTGAGTGGGAGCGCTCGGNNGGACACCCCGCACGGTCTGCTCTTCAAGCGGGTCCGCCCCAAGCTGGACGAGCTGGAGAAGCAGCTGAAGCGCCTCGCGACCCATTTGATCGATGTGCTGGCGGACACTTGTCAGCCCGATCAACTCAGACGCCGCGAATTCCGTATCATCGAATCCCGCCACCGCCACATCGTCTGGGACCGAGAGCCCGTCCCGGACAATTTCCTCCAGCGCTCCGACCGCGACTAGGTCGTTTACTCCGATAATTGCGGTCGGTAGCTCTGAATGCAGTAGCCACTCGCGTACGGCTCGGTGTCCACTCTCAATCGTAAAGTTCCCCGGACTCACGATTGCCCGACACTGGCTACCGGCCGCGCTCGTGGCCTTCAGGAAGCCTGACAACCGCTCCCGGGCGGTGGACGCATGCTCTGGTCCCGCGATGAACCCAATGCTCCTATGGCCCTGCTCCAGAAGGTGCATCGTCAGTGCGACAGATCCTGCCTCATTGTCTGACACGACGTAGTGGCAACGCTCGAAAGCAGGTCGCCGATTCGCGAACACGATCCGCTGCCAACTTCCGAGTTGGGCGATAACTGACTCGTCATCCAATCCGCCTGATGCCTGGATGACGCCACCCACACCTAGGTCAGTGAGCATCTGCACATACTGGTGGGTTTCGAGAGGATCGTCGTCTGTATTGCAGATGACTACAGCGTATCCCGCTCTGCGTGCTGCCTGCTCAATGGTCTTCGCTAGCTGCGGATAGAAGGGATTCGTGATATCGCTGACTAAGAGGCCAAGCGTAGGTGAATGCCCTGAGACGAGCGCACGTGCTATCGGCGAAGGCCGGTAACCAAGCTCGCCGATGACGCGAAGGATCCTGGCCCGCGTACCGTCCTCGACATCGCTATGCTCTCTGACGACACGCGAGACCGTGGACACAGATACACCGGCGGCCTCAGCTACCGAACGAATCGTAGGGCCTACTGACCCAAACCTACGCGGAGCCATTCCCTGTTCTCATGGCAGCAGCAGCATGACGTCCATGTGCCCGTCTCTCTCAAGCGGCTTATCGCAGTTTAGAACCTCGGACTGGGAGCAGTGCATCATCGTGCTGTCGCCGGGCGTCAGCCCCAGCCGAGGTCCTTAAGTCTGGCAAAGGCCTGTTCGTAGGAAGCGACAATGAACTCATGGTCCTTATCACTCATTTGCGTGGACAAATTTAGCATGCCTCGAGGCGCAGCATACACACCTTGTAGGAGGAGCGCCAGATGGAGCTGGGCAAGGCGCTCTGACCGGACAGTGGATGAGGACTCTGGGAGGTGTCCGGAAGCCGAGGCGAAGTGAACTTGCATGATCGAGCCAGAGTAAGTTACGAGTATTGGTATCCCTAGTTGCTGGCCAGCTGCTTCGATCTTCGCCGCCAGCTTCGCTGCTGCCTCGTTCATTCGAGCTATTGCGATCGCGTCGAGCTCGTGCATCGTAGCCAAACCACCGACCATCGTCGGGACATTGCCATTGAACGTGCCCGGGTGCATGATCGGGCCTCCGTCTGCTGCGGATGCCAATGCCATCAGCCCCGACCGTCCGGCTACGGCGCCAATCGGCAGGCCACCACCTATGACTTTGCCCATCGTGACAAGGTCAGGGGCGAGGCTTAGCTCGCCGTGGGCCCCGTGAAAGGCATTGCGGAGCGACTGTACCTCGTCTAGCACCATCAGTGCTCCAGCAGTAGAGGCGATTTCGCGGGTCGCCTGCAAGAAGCCTGCCTCCGCCAGAATTACCCCTCCGCTGCCAAGAAACGGTTCGACGAAGATCGCGGCGACGGCATCAGATGTGATCGATCGGAGCCGATCGACGTCGTTGTAGGGGACGCGAAGAGTTTCGGAATCACCATCGATGAATCCAGCCACCGCGCCGTGGTAGCCGCCATCGAAACCTATTACCAGCCGTCGTCCCGTCGCGGCCCGCGCGATCCTGATCGCGAGCAAGGTGGCTTCCGTTCCTGAATTGGTGAACCGGATCCGCTCTGCGGCTGGGAACCGCTTGCGCAAGAGCTCCGCCAATTCTAACTGGGCGAGATTCGGCGCAGCGTGACTCGAACCAACGGACTCTAGAGCAGCTTTCACGACCTCGACAACGGGCGCGAAGGTGTGTCCATGTACCAGAGCTGTGTAATTGTTGAGCACATCCAGGTACTCATTGTTGTCAGCATCTACTATACGGGCACCAGATCCACCGACAATCACAATCGGATAGGGCCTATAGAACAGCGTCGACCTGGTCTCGCCCCCAGCGAAGACGCTGCGGAATCTCGCGGAGAGCTCGCGGGAACGACGAGTCTTGGCTAGATACTCACTAGCTAAAAGAGTCACCGTCGGTCTACCACCCAACGGTCCGAGCACGCAACGCTACAGGCGTGGCAGGCGTGCCAGTCTGGCCATCGTATCCCGAGCCCGGCGATCCGCGAGTCCCTGCTGACCAGCGAGCCTCCATGCTCGATCGTAAGTTCACGTCGATGACGCCGGCTCGTAGGAACCGGGGACGACAGGCGGGGAGAAGACGGTAATTAGGCGCAAGGGCTCGTTCGGGTCAGCAACTGTCGAATGAGAGACACCTGGAGGCACGTACACCGCCACACCTGGTTCTAACTTTAGTGCCTGATCACCAGAGATCAACCTTCCGCTCCCCGAAAGAACGTACATCATCTCTTCTTCAGTTGGATGGACGTGTCCCAGGGGAGCCGATCCACCTGGGAAGTCTGCAAAACCTAGGGTCAGGTGCGTGGCTCCGACGTTGTCTGGTCCCAATAGCAGTCCCCACTCTCGGCCTGGTAGCTCGACGGGAGCTACATCGCTCCTCGCCACAGAAGCTATGATCCGGTCTGGTTGCTCGCCCACCTTCAGTTTCCTCCAGCTAGATCAGTAGTCAAAAGGTCGCCGCAGCTGTCCGCTCGCTACGCTTCTCCAGTATCGCGAGTACGCTTGCCGCTACCCGCTGCGGTGACAGCTCGTACTTGTCCAGTAACTCCTCGCTCGGGCCGGACTCAGCGTAAACATCCCGTAGTCCGAGCCGGTGAAGCCTCGTCGGACGTTGCTCGCCTAAAACCTCAGCTACCGCCCCGCCGAGACCCCCCAATATCGAGTGCTCTTCAACGGTAATTACGAAGTCCGTCGCGTCCGCGGCCGCCACAATGGCCGCTTCGTCGATTGGTTTGATCGTTGGAACATGCACAACTCGCGCTTCGACATCACTTTGTGCCAGCAGCTCGGCGGCAGCGAGGACCCGCCCCGTTTGGGGGCCACTCGAAATCAGCGCCACGTCTCGGCCAACCCTCAGTAGTGGAGCCTGCCCAATCTGGAAGCGGTAGGTGTCGTCGAATATGGTAGGCGTACCCTCGCGATATACGCGCAGGTAGACCGGGCCCTCGGTGTCCGCAGCGGCCTTCACCGCCTGGCGCATTTCCACCGCGTCAGTGGGATCCAAGACGACCATGTTAGGCATTGCTCGCATGATCGTGACATCCTCAACCACTTGGTGAGTCTTGCCGGTCATGCCGGTGAGAAGCCCGGTGTAGCCGACCGCGATCTTGACTGGGAGCCGAGGCTGAGCGATGAGAACACGGATCTGATCGAGTGCTCGCTTGGCTGCGAACGCTGCGAAGGTCGTCGCAAATGGTAGGAAGCCCATAGTGGTGAGGCCGGCCGCTACGCCCATCATGTTCTGCTCTGCGATACCCATCGGCAAGTATCGCTCGGGATATGCCTCGGCGAAGATGTCGGCGCGCGTGGAATTTCCTACGTCCGCGTCTAGAAGCAGTATTCTCGGGTCGCTCGAGGCAAGCTCCACGACGGCTAGTCCGAATATCTCGCGTAGGGGCGGGCCGACCACGCGACTCCCTTCTAGCGACGGTCGGGTGTTCATCGGACCTCGGCAAGTTCTTCGAGTGCTTGCTTCAATTCCTCGGGCGTTGGCACTCTCGAGTGCCAACGCCACTGTCCTTCCATAAACGACACTCCCTTCCCCTTCGTCGTGTTTGCGATGACTATGCTCGGCCGACCCACGACATTGCGAGCTTTATGGAATGATGACAGCAGCGATTCTGGGTCATGGCCGTCTGCTTCCACAACGTGCCAGCCGCAAGATAGCCAGCGTCGTGCAAGTTCGCCCGTGTGCCAAGGAGCGAGTCGCTCACCGGGTGTAGGGGCCGCTGGGCCGTACTGTCCGAGCCCGTTGGCATCCACTATTGCAAGTAGATTGTCGAGACCGTAGCGTTCCGCCACGTACGCTGCTTCCCATACTTGCCCCTCTTGGCACTCTCCGTCACCGACGAGAACGTACACGCGACTCTCTCGCGCCAGACGTTTAGCGCCTAGCGCCATCCCGACTGCCGCAGATATTCCCACTCCTAGTGAGCCGGTAGACATGTCCACTCCCGGCAGTTTCGTCATGTCGGGATGCCCCTGTAAGCGGGAGTTAATGGCATCGAAGGTCTTCAATTCATCCAATGGAAAGTAGCCACGGAGAGCTAGAACCGCGTACAGCGCGATCGATGAGTGGCCCTTCGATAGAACAAATCGGTCACGCTCTGGCCATTGCGCTTCCTTTGGCCGAATCTGCATTTCGTGGAAGTACAACACCGAAAGGATCTCTGCGGCGGAGAGCGGCCCGCCTAGGTGGCCGCCATTGGCTTGAACCACTGAGCGGATCGCTTCGATTCTAATTTGACGGGCGATTTCCCGGAGTTGAGCGATCGTATCCGGGCCAACTTGCGGCGATGCTTCCCTGCTAATTAGGAGGTCTCCTCGACGGCGTCCCTTGACACCTTGGCTACGGTTTCGGTAACGTTACCGACCGTCATGGTATTTCACTCCCGGCGTCTCTGTCAAGGAGTCCCGAGCGCTCGGGTCCCAGCCCGCCCACGATCTCGGCGTGGTCATTCTGCACAATGCCGCGTCTCCTCCACCGCGCGATCCCGGAAGAAGTCCGAAGCTAGTTCCTCCCACTCAGCGGCTGAGCGGGATGGGTCCCCGGCCACCACCCCAGACTCCGGTACCTGCACGATGACCTCGCGGAGCCAGCCCCGCCCATGCTCACTCTCTTCGCCTGTCGCCGGATCGACCGGCCAAGGTGCCTCAACTGTAGCGTTTCTACCACCTCGTCCACCAGGGCCCTGCCGCCATCGGCGCTCTGGGAGCCTACGGCTCGGCCTGCTGTCGCCTTGTGAGGCCGCCGGCCTTCCCCCCGCCAGGGTGGAACGATCGCTGAGCTGCGAGTGGGCCATCACCGGACGCGGACAGGCCTGCAAGGCGGCGGAGATTGATCGCGTCCCACCGAAATCGGTGAACGTTCCTCTTATGTATGTGGCCCTGAGTCCGACACGATTGCGGCGGACCGGCTGGCAGGATTCTGAAAACGCCAGGAAGGGTCCGAGAGGGAGCCTGCTCCTTCGGAGTTGGATATTTGCCAGTTGGAGGTAGATAGGATGAAAGGGAATCCCGGGGGCCCGAATTGACCCCCGTCGCGCCGTCCCACGAGAGTGCGCCGGACTCCGCGGTCAATAAGCGGGATCTACCCGATCGGGTGATCCCCCATTTCATCGCAGGCGAGCGGCGAATGGGCGTCTCCGGCCGGGAGGGGCGCGTGTTCAACCCGGCGCGAGGGATACTCGAGGCACGCGTTGCCCTCGCGAGTGAAGATGAAGTCGACACCGCCGTGGACTCGGCCAAGGTCGCGCAGCTAGGCTGGAGCAATTACAGTCTATCCCGCCGTACCGAGGTCCTGTTCGCTGCGCGGGAGCTTCTTCATCAGCATCGCGGGGACTTGGCCGCCATTATCACCCGCGAGCATGGCAAGGTGCTGGCCGATGCTCTCGGTGAGGTGGCCCGCGGACTCGAGAACGTTGAGTATGCGTGCGGCATCGCGACGTCACTCACGGGCGGCCATACCGAAGACGCGTCCACGGGCGTAGATGTGCATGAATTGCCGCAGCCGGTGGGAGTTGCCGTCGGCATCACTCCCTTCAATTTCCCGGTCATGGTGCCGCTATGGATGCTAGCAAACGCTATCGCCTGCGGAAACAGCTTTGTTCTAAAGCCAAGCGAGAAAGACCCGAGCGCCTCGATCATGCTTGCTGAGATCTTCCTTGACGCCGGTCTACCGCCTGGCGTTCTCAACGTAGTGCAGGGAGATCGTCTGGCAGTCGAGCGGTTGCTTGAACATCCTGACGTGGATGCCGTGAGCTTTGTAGGGTCCACTCCGGTGGCCCGGGAGATCTACCGGCAGGCGGCCACCTATGGTAAGCGAGTTCAGGCGCTAGGGGGCGCCAAGAACCACATGGTCGTCATGCCAGACGCGGATCTCGGAGCTGCGGCCGATGCAGCAGTATCGGCAGCGTACGGATCCGCCGGAGAACGCTGCATGGCAGTGTCGGTAGTCGTCGCCGTTGGCGCAATCGGAGACCAGTTGGTCGAAGCTATTGCCGATCGTATAGGCCAACTTCGTATTGGGCCCGGCGAGCTGGAGTCTTCCGAAATGGGTCCGCTGATAAGCCAGGAACACCGGACCAAGGTCGCGTCGTATATCGAAAGCGGGAAGTCGGAGGGAGCGGAAGTTGTGGTTGATGGCCGACAGCCAGCATTTAATTCTCCCGGCTTCTTTCTTGGAGCCTCACTCCTAGACCACGTCACGCCGGGCATGCAGGTTTATGAGGATGAGATCTTCGGCCCGATACTGTGTGTCGTGCGAACCTCCAGCTACGAAGAAGCCCTGACGGTAGTAAATGGGAATCCTTACGGTAACGGGGCAGCCATCTTTACTAGAGACGGCCGCGTGGCGCGGCTATTCTCACGGAATGTCCAAGTAGGAATGGTTGGTGTCAACGTTCCCATACCAGTGCCAGTAGGTTACTACTCCTTCGGAGGATGGAAGCAGTCACTCTTCGGCGACGCTCACATCTACGGACCGCATGGAATCAGCTTCTACACGCGGACGAAGGTGGTCACGAGCCGCTGGCCCGAACCCAGCTCGAGTCAGATCGATCTCGGATTTCCCCAGACGAGATGAGTCCCGCCGCAGATGGTGAATACAGACCACCGCAGTGGCAGAGATTCCAGCGTGTCGTCCGCGTTTCCGCTCGACCTGAGCGGTGCGCCCGCTCGGCTGCCGCTACAGGTACTGCCTCGGCGACCTATTCCAGCGCCGACGGCTCGAAGGCAGTGAGAATGATTGGTCGGCGGTCTGCTGTGGCGTCTCTCGCGCTCAAGCGGTGCACCTCTCCGGGCCACCGTTTTCAGCTCTCGAGAGTCCGAGACCTAGCCCGAATACAACGTGCATCGCGTGTCCGAAGAGAGAATTGGTGACCTCGCTGGAGGTGGTCCTACAGGCGCGCCGTCCATAGGCGGTGCCGGACCGCCTGCTCCACGCCGAGGGGATCGAGCACAGGCCGGGGGCACCAAGGCGGTCGCCTGGCAGCGAACGAGGCTCCTCACCCGTGAAGAAGCGGCTCGCTACTTGGGTATTCCGGTTAGAACCCTGGACAAGCTTAGCCCAAGGATTAAACCTCAGATCGCATATGTCCGCTTGAGCGATGGGAGTGATAAGCGCTACCCCATCGAACTCTTGGATGGTTATATTGATCGCCTGATCGACAAGCAGGTGCAGCGTCAGCTGCTCCCTATCGCAGCCTAAGGCTCGGCTTCGCCACCGTCGGTCGGCTGGCCACTCTGCTTTTGAAAAAGTGGAGTGGCCAGCCCCAGTATCTTGTCAATAGATTTAGCCATTGGCACAGTCTGCTCAGCTACCTTCTTCAACTGGGTGTAGTGCTCAGCGGTGGACTCCCGAGTCCAGCCAAAGAACCCCATACTGATGCCCTCTGGAACTCCCTCGAGGTGGGTCAGTGTTCGCAAGGTGACTCGGACGGTCATGGGGCCGGCAGACAACGCCGGCAGCGTCTCGGATAGGGCTCCAGACGTTGCGATGAAAGTATTCAGGGGACATTCCCCTGCCAATAAGCTTTGGGCTCGCGAAGACCCACTCACTGCCAGTCCACGGGCTTTTCTGGTGCGCCCTCAACGCATCAACCAGGGCTTGGCTGATTGCTACAGGCCGAAGGGACTTGACGGTCATCACCCGCAAAGCCTGCAACTGGTTACCTTTCACCCGCTGCACCGAACTCCTCAACACCTACCAAGGCACATCGTCGTTCAGACGCACGGCCTCCCACCGAAGCCCCAACATCTCCCCTCGCCGACAGCCCAATAGGGCCTCAGTGACGACCGCAGCGCCATTATCGCGCTTGGCCGGCTTCTTCTAGTACCCGCCACAGTTCGAAGGGCTCCAGGGCCACCCCTACGAAGGCCTCTTCCTCGGGTATGCCGGGCTTGCGCCGGGGCATTGGGGTCTCCTGAATTATGTTCTCGAACTCCGCATCATCGAAAAGGTGAGGTAGTAGATCATGAAAGTGGCGGATACCCTGAGCTTTAAGTGGCTTGCGCGCGTGCTGAACTCCAACCTCAACTCCTAGCCGGTTGGGGAGGGTCTGCCCGGCTCGAAGCCAGGAATAGAGAGCATCGATATGTTCTCTATCTCCAACTCGGCCATCTTGAAGCGCCAGTAGGGCCTGACCAGGTAGTTGCGGACCTTTTAGCGATTGCCCTCCATCGTGTTCGGGCCAGGCGAGGAGATCTTTCCTCGGGCCGCCTCGGTCGAGATATTCTGGAGCCGGCGTTCCACGAAGTCGGTTACGGTCACGGACTTCCCCGAAATCGGAAGTTTGCCTTGCCTGACGATGGCCACTTGTTCGTCGAGCCAAGCGTCCGCCTCGCTGGCGGTAGCAGCCCAGTGGTAGACCGCCATCCCGTTCGGAAGGAAGAAGCGGGCCTTGTACCGCCTGTTGTTCTCGTAGAACAGATACGATCCAGTGCCATATGGCCGCGCCGTACCCCTCCCCTTCTTCAGTTTTTTTCTTTTGGCATGGCCCGCTGCCGAGTGGATACAGTCTTGGCGACGATCTCAGGGCTTTCTGGGGCTCGTTGGGGCGGCATGAGGCAGCCCTAGCATCTCAACACCCGGCTAGCCGAGGNNGTAGCTCAGTTGGTAGAGCACGGGTCTGAAAAACCCGGTGTCGGCGGTTCGATCCCGCCCCTCGGCACCAGCGAGTTGATCTCAATTCTGGCAGCTCGATGGTATTTCCCGCCCCCCATTCGGCCACTCTTTCGGCCTTTTTGTTCTAGCCAAGCCAGCACCTCTCGATTTTAGTCAGACCGAGCCGGTGGGCAGGTTATCTCGGGTGCCATCAACAGCGCTCTCTGATGTCGGCATACGCGCGGTCGAAGAGCTCGCCCACTGGGGGAAGACTGTTGCGACAGAGAACCTCCCTCAGTGGCGCCGAACCTCGCGGTCGCCTGGGTGGCTGATCTGCCAGCGGGTCCTCCGAACGGGGCGGGAGTCGCTACTCGATGCGGCGGTGATTGACTGTGGGCCTGATGCGCCCTTGGTCGTCAATACGGTGACGTCCCTCCACGCGCCTCGCGGGGTTGCCGCGCGTCAAGCTGCGCCTACAAAGCCCGCGGCGGTCAACGTTTCGATTCCGCGAGCTTAGAGGTGACCTTTCCGTGGTTTCCGAGCCACCTGGCCTGCCTGGAGCGGCCCGGAGCTAGGGTGCTGACTGGATTCGGCCAGCTCCTTGCGCTCTCCTGGCGGATGACGGCAGTGGGGAGGTGTCTCAATTCGTGCCCGCAGCTGAGCAGCAGCGGGTTCTCAACCACTATCCGCGCCAGTCGGGGTGCGTCGAGGCAGGTCCTGGCACGGGCAAGAGTGCACGGCTGGTCGCACTAGTGGAATAGCTCCTCAATGCCGAGAAGACTCCCAAGGTGCGGCTCTTGACCTTCACACGAGCGGCAACCGCCGAGCTGGCTGGGAGGGTGGGGGGCACTGTGGCCGGGGAGGGTGAGCGTCTCAGCACTAACCAATCGATCGCCATCTCGGTGCTGGTTCGCAGTTCAGGGGCTGGCGACTACCCACAGCCGCTCCGTTTTGCGGACGACTGCGCGGATGGAGCAATCGTCCGACCTACCTTGGCGCGACGTATGCAGATCGGGAAGAAGCTGATCAACGCTCTCGTTCGAGAGATGCAAGCAAACTGGGAATCTCGCGCTCCGGAACTTCTACCTGAGCTTACTCGCAAACTGCGAGCCCGATTCGAAGGCGCGTGGCGAGAGCATCGCCAGCTAGTTGGCTCCACCCGATTGAGCGAACTTCCTGACCTCGTGCATCAGGCTCTCATCGAACACCCAACGTTGGAAAGGACGAGCTACGACCTTCCGGCCGAACGTGTTGCGGCGCCTATGGTAACCACTCCGACTCTATCCCCGCCGACGAAGAACTGCCCTAATCGCTCAGAATCCGGCTGCGTTTGAGGCCTCAGAAGTAGGGCTAGGTTGTAGATTGAGCTGCTCTTCTTTCGCTGTCAGTAAGGAAACTAAATCTGTCAAAGTAGTAATTGCATCCTGCGTTGCCGTTTTCAAGTGAGCTCCACTAGATCCCTCGGTACCTAGAGCACCGCCTGAATCGGTCTCGGATAGCAGTGAATCGAGAGCCAAGATTGAATGTTGCGCGGCTTGCACTCGGGCACTCACCGACCCTGCACTATGCCCTGATTGGTCGATAAAGGCTAGTTCCGCTGCCAAGTTGGATTGATCCCCTTTTAGTGCCTTTACATAAGCCGCAAACACAGCTAGCGACCCCGTCCCAGAACAACTGCCACCAGAAGTCCCGCTGATTTCTTCGCAGAGTGCTTTATCGGCAGCCTTATATGATCCCTGAACTGCCTGAACATCAGCGATAATTTGTTTCATGTCGCTGGCTTCTCTTTGGCTNNAAGACCTGCCAATAGTACGACTTCATTTTGACTGAGAACAGCACATGAAAATACCCCACCGCATCAGAAGCAACCGACGATGAAGATAAAACAACCAACTTAGCCGGCAGTCCCGCAACCGGAGTGACGGTCTCACCAGGAGATCCGCTATAACTATACGGGGTAAGCGAAGCGATGACTTGGAGTTCGTCGTTGTCCCAGCTACATGAGAAAAGACCTTTGCCGCCCCCGCCAAATGGGGGTGCACTTCCAACCACAGCAGATATCTCGGTGGCGGACAAAATCGTGCAGGCGTTGAGGGGAGATGCGGCCAATGTAGGCGTCCCCAACCAACCAAGCCCCAAACTGACCACCGCCGCAACCATGAGGGCGCCCCCGAGCCAATAGCCAAAGAACTGGCGCTTCATCGGGGTGACACTAGCCCGAGGCCACGGTAAAGTCAAGAATGGCGCCGGCAAGGCTTCCCTAAAAAGTGAAATAACCTCGACCTGAGTATCTTCAGGGTCAGCTGAGCCTGCTCGGGCTGTGGCGCTAGGCGGCCCCTTGCACCGGCTGTCGTCCACGACTAGATCACGCTCGTAATTAGCCGACGAAGAGCTCCACTTTGATGCCACTCTCTCGGAGCAGCTTGTCTAGGTCATAAGACCTCGACCCGGACCACTTCCGCTGGAGGACATCGAGCAGATCGGCATCACCGGGCGCGCCCAGTAGGCTCATGAGCTGAGGCAGATCCTCGTGGCTTATCGTGCGGAACCACTCGTACTCACCATCGTCGCTGACCGGGGCCGTGGCCGGCCCTAGGTCCTGGCCGTCGATATGTAAATTCCCTTCATCATCGAGATAGGCGCACAGATGACGGGTGTCAGCGCCCCGTCTCTCATTCCGCAGAATCACCTGTCTCCTGGTAGTGCTAGTTGAGTCGACACCTGGCTTGGCACGGAGGTTGCTGAACCAACTCATCTCGTCATCTCCCAGACCCATCNNGGGGACAGTTGACACCGAACAGCAGGTAAGTGGGGCAGATGCGCCAAGGGAACACTCGGGCGCCAACCAGAATGTACCCCAGACAGGCTGCGGCCAGAGGCCCTAGGTCGGACACTCGCGACCGCCCAGGCTCACCGCCACTCTCCAC
>PKXR01000075.1 GCA_003133485.1 Candidatus Dormiibacterota bacterium | reverse complement strand
AGGTCGGCTACGTCGGCCGCGACGTCGAGTCGATCATTCGAGACCTCTTGGAGCAGACGATCACTCAGGTACAGAGCCAGCGGGTAGCCGACGTCGAGGCCGAGGCCAAGCAGCGGGCTGAGGCTCGGATCGTGGACCGGCTGATCGAGGCCGACCAGCCGCAGCCCGCTCCAGCCGAGGGCCAGGCTCAGACGATCCCCGATGCCGGGAAGACCCACCTGTCCGAGGAGCCCCCGCCGGAGGTCGACGGGCTGGCTGCAGCCCGGCGGGAGCGATCCCGCCGGCGCCAGCTGCTGCGCAAACTGGCGGCGCGGAAGCTCGATGACCGGCAGGTCGAGATCGAAGTCGAGGAGGCTTACTCAGCTCCGGTGGAGGTCTTCTCCGGCAGCGGGTACGAGGAGATCGGCTGGTCTTTGTCGGACTTCTTCAGCCAGCTGGCCCCACCCCGCAAGCGCACCAAGCGGATGACCGTCGCCGATGCCCGCCACGTCCTGACCCAGGAGGAGACGGAGCGGTTGGTGGACGTAGATCGGGTCTACGACGACTCAATTCATCTGGTTGAGGAGAACGGGATCGTCTTCATCGACGAGGTGGACAAGATCGCCGGTCCCTACGTCGAGGCCCACGGACCCGACGTCAGTGGGGCAGGAGTTCAGCGCGATCTCCTGCCCATCATCGAGGGCTCCACCGTCAGCACCCGCTACGGGCAGGTCCGTACCGACCACGTCCTCTTCGTGGCCGCCGGGGCCTTCACTTCGGCCCGGCCGTCCGACCTCATCCCCGAATTCCAGGGCCGCTTCCCAATCCGGGTCGAGCTGCAGCCGCTGGAGGAGGCGGACCTCTGCCAGATCTTGGTCGAGCCCAAGAACGCGCTGACCCAGCAGTACTCCGCCCTGTTGGCGACCGAGGAGGTGGAGGTCGAGTTCACCAAAGAAGGGGTCGAGGAGCTGGCCCACCACGCCTTCCTGGTCAACGAACGGGACGAGAACATTGGGGCCCGCCGGCTCTTTACTGTCATGGAGCGGGTACTGCAGGACGTCTCCTTCGCCGCTGAGGAGTACCAGGGCCAGAAGGTCGTCATCGACCGGGAATTCGTCAGGGCCAAGCTAGGTGATCTGGTCCGGGACGAAGACCTGCGCCGCTACGTGCTCTGAGCCCGAATTCCGGTGACTCCCACCTATGCGGAGCCTAGACGGGAGGTGTCCAAATGTAGGGTGTGGTGCCGCCCACGGTGAGGAAGCCGAGCCGTTCCAAGATCGGCCGGCTGTTCTCGGTGGCGTCCACTTGCAGGAATCGGTAGCCCCGCTCCTCGGCAAGTCGAGCGCGGTAAGCGACCATCGCTCGGTAGATGCCCTGGCGGCGCCATTCCGGGAGGGTTGAACCCGACCAGAAGCTCGCGAATTGCGCCCGTGGTTCCAGATTGAGCCGGGCTGTGGCAACCAACTTCCCGCCGAACTCCCCGACCACGAGAAACATGTGATCGGGGTTGGCCCTTCTTTCGTTGAAGAAGATCTGACTGAGGAGGCTTCGGTCCTCCCCAGCGACTTCCGTCAGCAGTTCGGCCATTCGGTCGGTGTCGGTCCGGAATCTGACTTGCCGGATCGTCACTCCGGGCGGCAGCTTGACGTGCGAATTCATCGCCGAGACCCTTCCGATGACGAGGTTCTCGCGCACTTCTGCCACGAAGCCATGCGATAGCAATCGCCCGGTCAGGTCTGCGGTGCGATCGTGGGAGAAGGTCTTCCACTCGAAGGCGAGCGAGCGCTCCGCGAAGAATTCGATCTGTCGTTGGATCAGGGTGTCGAGTTCGGGACCGGCCAGTGGGCTGAGATCGAGGGCAGATACGAAACCCCGCAGTCCAAGGCCCCACCGACGACAGATTGGGCCGTCCTCTTCTTGGTGGGCGCCCTTTGGCATGAGCATTGAATCGCAGCCCCGCATCTGGGCATCGTAGGCGGCCAAGAACTCCGCGGCGTCGGACGACTGAGCGCCCTCTGAGTCCTGCATTTCTTCCATAGACGAGGGAGTCTAGAGTCCGGATCGAGCGGGCCGCGGGCCCCTCTAGGCCCGGGCCGCGGACTGACGTGGGATAAACTGACCGCGGCGATCAAATTCACATGCCCGGCGGACGCCTCCCGGAGTCCCCATCGTGGGCCGGCAGGCGGTTGATGCCAGGCAGAGGCGGTAACGAAATAGGAGGGCGAGCATGCCTGTAGCCACGCTCACCGAGCTGCTCCAAAACGGTGTCCATTTCGGGCACCAGACCAGCCGGTGGAATCCGAAGATGCGGCACTACATCTTCGCCAGCAAGGGCGGGATCCACATCATCGACGTGTCCCAGACCGTCGATCTGCTGGATCAAGCCTGCCTCTTTGCCCACGACACGGTGGCCCAGGGGGGCCAGATCCTCTTCGTGGGCACCAAGAAGCAGGCCCAAGACACGATCCAGGAGCAGTGCGCCCGGAGCCACCAGCCGTTCGTAGTCAACCGCTGGATGGGAGGCATGCTGACCAATTTCGAGGTGGTCAAGCGGCAGCTGAAGCGGATGGCAGAGCTGGTCGAGATGCGCGACAAGGGCGTACTCGCGACCCTCAGCAAGAAGGAGCAGCGTCGCCGTGAGGACGAGCTCGATCGGCTGGAGCGGAACTTCGGCGGGATCACCAACATGAAGCGGCTGCCCGCCGCGGTCTTCGTGGTCGACCCCCACAAAGAGCGGCTGGCGGTCACCGAGGCCCGCAAGTTGGAGATCCCGATCATCGCGATCACCGACACCAACTGCGATC
>PKXR01000035.1:4144-15919 GCA_003133485.1 Candidatus Dormiibacterota bacterium | reverse complement strand
GAGACGGGCATGATTCTGATCACTCCGCTCCCTGGGATAACCACTTTGAAGCCCGGATCGGCGACCAAGCCGTTTCCCACGGTCGATGCCGCCGTGTTCGATGAGCAGGGCCACGAGGTCCCCCCCGGGCAGGGTGGCTACTTGGTAATCCGCAATCCCTGGCCGGCCATGCTGCGCGGCATCTACAAGGACCCCACAAGGTATGCGGATACGTACTGGAATCGCTTCAAGGACACCTACTTCGTCGGCGACGGCGCGCGCAAAGACGCGGACGGCGATTACTGGCTGATGGGTCGCATCGATGATGTGATGAACATCTCCGCGCACCGCATCTCAACGACCGAGGTGGAGAGCGCGTTGGTCGACCATCCCACAGTCGCCCAGGCAGCGGTCTGTGCCCGCAACGATGCCCAGACCGGACAAGCGATCGTGGCTTTTGTCACGCTCAAGGCCGGTCAGGAAGGATCGGTCGAGCTGATGACGGAACTGCGGAATCACGTCGGCAAGAAGATCGGCAAGATCGCGATGCCAGCGAACATCCTCTTCACTCCCGAGCTCCCGATGACTCGGTCCGGGAAGATCATGCGTCGCTTGCTGCGCGACGTGGCGGAGAATCGGCCCCTCGGCGATGTCACCACCCTGGCCGACCCAGCGGTGGTGGAAGAGCTGCGCAGTCGGGCCGTTACAGAGGAGGGAAAGGAGAACTAGCAACCACGACGCAGCTCTTTCACCGACTCAGGAAATTTTGAGTAAATCTCAAGGAGGGGCGATAAAGAATCATGGCAAGTAACAATCCCGCGGCGCCCGTGCCGGTGATGCACACCGCCGAGGCTCCCAACCCGATTGCCGATCCGGCGCCTCTAGGGCTGGCCGGCTTCGGTCTCACGACCCTGATGTTGTCATTCATTAATGCGGGCATCATCTCCGCAGGGGCAACGGTTGCGGTGTTGCCAATGGCCGCGGCCTACGGCGGTACCGCGCAGCTCCTCGCCGGAATGTGGGCCTTCAAGCGCGGCAACACCTTCGCGGCCACGGCGTTCACCTCATACGGTGCCTTCTGGTGGAGCTACTACCTGTTGGTTGACATATTCCTGAAGGGGGTCACCCCCTCAGCTATCGGCCCGATCGTGGGCCTCTATCTCTTCTGCTGGTTCATCTTCACCGGTTACATGTTCGTCGCTTCGATGCACGGCACCCGCGCCGTGCAGATCGTCTTCTTACTTCTGACGCTCACCTTCCTATTCCTTGCCATTAGCACATGGGATTGGTTCGGTGCCGGGACCACCTTGGGCCACCTCGGTGGCTATCTCGGGATCCTGACCGCGATTGCAGCGCTCTACACGTCATTCGCGGACGTGCTCAATGCCACTGCGCGCCGGGTGATCCTCCCGACCAACTAGACCTCGGAAAGGCAGCCGTAGGGCTCGGGTCCATTGGGACCCGAGCCCTACTTTTGTCGCGGGGTCAGTGTTTGGCTGGCAGGTCCGGCTCAACGACGGCCGGATGGGCGGTGCCGGGGTGGCCGTCCACCCCGCGCCAGAGCGGAACCAATAACGCTGCCGCCACCCACATGCCGATCGCAGTGGCGATGAATGGGAGGGCGATGCCGGCGCCGAACAGCGAACCGGCAAAAATCGCCGCCACCGCCGCTGCCGCGACCTGAGCGGATCCATACAGGCCTTGTACGCGGCCCATCTGGCTGGCCGGTACCTGCCGAGAGAGCATGGCCAGCCGGGCCGGGGCCCCGGTCACGGTGAATATCCCCTCAAAAATCCCCAGGCCGATCAGCCAGGCCGGATTGGGGAGGAAGGGGTAGACGATGGCGAAGCACCCGGACGCCAGGCAGCTGGCGCCAATCAGCCAGCGGTTATCGAAGTGGTCCGCCAGCCACCCCGCGGGCCACGAACCGATAGTAAATGGCAGCGCGAATAGGGTGAATGAGAGCCCGATCTCCAGATCTGTGGCATGACGAACGTGCATCAGCAGGCTCCACACCGTGTCGTACATCCCGATCAGTAGGCCAACCGAGGTGGAGGCGATGGTCACCCCCGCGATGATTGGATCGCGCCATAGGGCGATTGGGGAGCGCTCAGTCTCTCCTTCGGGCCCTGCCGGCGAGACCGCGGGGAGGGTGACCAAGATCACCCCGGCGACCACGAGGGCGGCGAATGCCGAGGCCAGGAAGGTGGCTGCCAACGAGACCTGGAAGAGAGCGGCCCCGATGAGAGGGCCGACCACCGTCCCCGCCATGTTGGCCCCGGTCAGCGAACCGTAGGCTCGCCCGCGCCGAGCAGCGGGAACGAAGTCTGCCACCGCCGCCAACGCGAGTACGGTAGCCGCCCCCGAAGCGGCGCCCTGGATGGCTCGGAGAACGATGAACCACACCGGCGAGGGAGACAAGGCGAAGGCCGCCGTGGCCGCAGCGTAGATCAGCTGCGAGACCAAGATCGGCCCCTTGCGGCCGATGCGGTCCGAGAGCTTCCCGACCGGGTATCTGACCGCCAGTCCCGCCACCCAGAAGACGGCGGTCACCAGCCCCACCTCCGCATAAGAGGCGCCTTCGTGGCGCACGAATAGCGGCAGGATGGGCAGGATCATGGTGGCGCCGAAGGCGTCGGCCACCGTGGCTCCCACCAGTCCCCAGAGGGCTATGCGGGCACGGCGTGGATCGACCGTCTGGGAGCTCAAGTTGGCACCAAAAATGGGTCCTGTAGTGGAAGCTCGGGCAGAGCGGAACCAACCACGGCCCGAGCGCGGCGTAGGCCGCCGACCTGTATGTCGAGTGGGGCGGTGCGAAGTGGGCGGGACCACTAGAATACGAGTTGCACACGGAGGGGTCTTTGATGACCACAGCTGGTCAGATCGCGGTCGTTCTCATCATGCTGGCGCTAATTGCCGGCGGATCGATGATTGGCTGGATCTTTCTCTTCCATTCGGCCGCCAAGGCTGAGAGTGCCAATGCGCCACCCGCGGGCTCTTCGTCCCACCCGGGAGACCACGTCTGAATGACTTACTGGAGGCACGAATGAGCAACGTGGGTGAGGACGCCAAGGCCAAGCAACCGGTCCTAGCTCCAGCCGGGCTGGAGGGGGTGGCGGTCGCCGAGACCGCTATTGGCGACGTGCGGGGAGAAGAGGGCTTCTTCCATTACCGGGGTTACAACGCCACCGTCCTGGCCCGAGAGTGCTCCTTCGAGCAGGTCTGGCACCTCCTGATTGAGGGTGAACTACCAGACCCTGATCAGACCAAGAAGTTCCGCGAGGACACCGCTAGGCTCCGGGCTTTACCAGATCAGGTCCTCAAGCTGCTCCCAGAAATCGCTCAGATTGATCCCTTCGTCCCGTTGGACGCGTTGCGCACCGCAGTGTCGCTAGTGGCCAGCGCCATCGGCCTGCAACCAACCCTGGACATCTCCGCCGAAGAAGTTCGCCAACAGGCGGTTCGCATGGCCGCGCTGGTGCCCGTGCTGCTGACTGGGTTGTACCGAGCACATCAGGGATTGGAGCCGGTTCCGGCGGATCCCGACCTCGACTATGCGGCCTCGTACTTGCAGATGTTGACGGGGGAGCGTCCGGATGAGGAACACGCTCGAGCTGTTGAAAAATACCTAATTTTGACCATGGATCATGGATTCAACGCGTCGACTTTCACCGCTCGGGTGATCACCTCTACTGGTGCCGACCTGGGCTCCGCCTTAGTCGGTGCGATCGGGGCGTTGTCCGGTCCACTGCATGGCGGTGCCCCGTCGCGGGCCCTGCACACGCTCGACGAAATCGGGACTGAGGATCGCGCCTACGACTACCTTCGCGAGAAGGTCATGGCCGGAGAACGGCTGATGGGATTTGGCCACCGAGTTTACAAGACCGATGACCCCAGGTCCACTCTTCTCCGGGAGGTCGCGCTCGAGCTCGGTGGCGAGCAGGCGAAGTTCGCGGAGCATGTGGAGCAGACCGCGCTCCAGGTACTAAAAGAGCTCAAGCCGGGTCGCCGGCTGTACACCAACGTCGAGTTTTACGCGGGCGTGGTGATGAATACGGCCGGGATTCCGCGCGACATGTTTACCCCGACATTTGCCAGCAGCCGCACCGTGGGGTGGACCGCCGCCATCTGTGAACAGGCTGCTCATAATCGGCTGATTCGGCCCTCCGCGATCTATGTCGGACCCGAGGCTCCGCGGCCCTTGCCCGACGGGTACCACTACGTCTGATCGCCTACCCCGTCCGACGGCAGGTGAGCCGGTTTCCCGGCCCACCCACCGGAGGGAGGCGCTCTTCGTGTGCAGTCTGGTGAACTGAGCCTCAGCTCGCCGCCTGGAAACCGAGATCCAGGATTCGTACCGCTACCGGGTTGCCCTGGTACTTCCGCGCCGCGGCGACCACGATCTCACCGGCCGGGATGGTTGAGGGACTCTCCGAGGTCGGCTTGACCCCGAAACCCTGGTACTTCCAGGCCTTGGTCCGGCTGGCCAGGTTGACGGTCACCCGGGTGCCGTCAGGCTCGGTCAACACCAGTTGCCCTACTCCGAGCGAGCCGCCGGTGGCGCTGTCCGAGACTACCTCGCCCGCCAACCGCGGCGCACGCAAGGGCCGATGAGCCGATCCGGCGCTGGTTGAACTCGAAGGGCTGGGACTGGGGGTTCCCGCGGCGGACACCACGGTTAAGCCTCCAGCCGTGGCACATATCATCCCGGCCGCAATGGCCACGCTCCGATTTATCAGAGTACCCATGATTTACCTCCTGGTTCGGGCGGTTGCGATTTCCGCCCACTGATCGATGTCTTCGCTACCAGGAGGCTAGACGCGGCCCCAACCTAGAACCTGAGACATCACTGAGAAAGGCGTTGATGTGGCCCGATCGCTGCCTATGCCCACTCCTGCATCAGCGCCGCGAACTGGTCCCGGGTGAGGCGCAGTTGCTGTTCGTCGAGGTCTCGCAGGGGAGCCAGCGGAAGATTTTCCGCGGTGCAGAGGTCGGCAGCCTCAGGATTGATGTACAGCAGACCGGTCACCACCTCACCGTGCCGCCGCCCCTCGTCGATGACGCTGAGCGCCGCCAGGCGGTCCAGCGGGTCATGTTCGCTGCCAAGTTTCCGCAGGCGGAGATGGGATCCGTCGTGCAACTCGACTTCGGTCGAGGTGCCCTCCTCGTAGTTCACCTCGACCTCCGACTGTAGAGGAATGAAGTCGAGCTCCTGGAGGATCAGCTCGTGCTCTTTGACGTACTGGTAGCTCTTGGTCGAGCCCTCGTGGTCGTTGAAGGTGACGCAAGGGCTGATCACGTCGAGCAAGGCGGTGCCGCGGTGCGACAAGGCGGCGCGCAGCAAAGGAACCAGCTGCGCTCCGTCTCCGGAGAAGCTGCGGGCGACGAACGAGGCCCCCAATTGCACGGCCAGGCCGGCGATGTCGATGGTCTCTAACTGGTTCACCGTACCCTTCCGCTGAATCGACCCGGGATCGGCGGTCGCCGAGAACTGGCCCTTGGTGAGACCGTAGACGCCGTTGTTCTCGACGACGTACGTGCAGTCGACATTGCGTCGCAGGAGATGGCAGAACTGGCCCAATCCGATGCTGGCGGTGTCCCCGTCGCCGCTGATTCCCAGGAACAACAGCTGGCGGTCGGCGACCGCCGCTCCGGTGGTGACCGCCGGCATCCTGCCGTGGACCGCGTTGAACGCGTGGGCTCGCTCCACGAAATAGGCAGTGGCTTTGGAGGAGCAGCCGATCCCACTCATCTTCGCCAGGCGGTAGGGGTCAACACCATGGTCGTAGAGCGCCTTGACGATGTGATTGGTGATGGAATTGTGACCACAGCCGGCACAGAGGGTGGTGGCTAGGCCTTTGTAATCGTCCCGGCTCAACCCGAGGAGGTTGGTCTTGATCGTGACCGATGCCATCAGCCGGAGACCCCGGCGACCATCGGTACTGGGTCGACAGCTGGGACGGCCGACTCCTGGGCCTGGATCGCCTGGACCAGGTCGTAGGCGAAGAGGGGCAGGCCATCGTAATGGCGCACGGAGAGCAGCCGGTCCGCTAGGTGCCCTCCCAATTCGACTTGGAGGATTTGGTGCATTTGGCCGTCGCGGTTCTGATCCACCACGTAGACCCGGGAGTGGTGAGCCACGAAATCCGCCACTTCCGAAGCGATCGGCAAGGCTCGCACCCGCAGGTAGTCGGTGGGGATCCTGACCGCGCGCAGGATGTCCCGGGCCTCCACCATCGCGTGGTGAGAACTCCCGTAGGCGATGACCCCCACCTCTGCAGATCCGTCATCGATCACCGGGGAGGGGAGCTTCTCCCGACCAGTCTCGAGCTTCCGGGCCAGGCGGTCCATGACTCGGGTATAGGCCTCGTCGCTCTCGGTGTAGCGGGCCGCCTCATCGTGGCCGGACCCGCGGGTGAAGTAGCCAGCCAGGGGATGCTCCGTCCCAGGCAGAGTTCGCCACGGGACCCCGTCCCCGTCCACATCGCGGTAGCGCTCAAAGCGCACCATGTGGTCTAGGTCCTCTTTGCGGAGGACCTTGCCGCGGTCGAAGCCCTGCTCGGGATAGGGAAGCGGATCGGTCATCCAGAGGTTCATCCCCAAATCCAGATCGGATAGAACGAAGACAGGCGTCTGCAGCTGCTCGGCCAGATCGAAGGCCTGCGCCAGGAACTCGTAGCACTCGAGGACGGTGCCGGGGAGCAGCACCGGGTGGCGGGTGTCGCCGTGGGATAGCGTGTAGGCGAAGCTGACGTCGCCCTGCATGGTCCTGGTGGGCAGCCCGGTGGAAGGTCCTACTCGCTGGATGTCGACGAAGACTCCGGGGATCTCGGCGTAGTAGCCGAGCCCGACGAACTCCGCCATCAACGAGATCCCTGGGCCCGAGGTCGTGGTCATGGCCCGGGCGCCGGCCCAGCCCGCCCCCAGCACCATCCCGGCCGCCGCTAACTCGTCCTCTGCCTGGATCGTCGCGATCCTCCGCTTGCCGGTCTCGGTGTCGATCCGGTAGCGGTCGGAAAGAGCAATCAGGTGCTCGGCCAAAGAGGAACTCGGAGTGATCGGGTACCAGGCCAGTACCGTGCAGCCGCCCATGATCGCCCCCAGCGCCGCCGTCTGGTTGCCCTCCAGCAGGAGCTGACCTGAGGTGCGATCCAGGGGGCGGAGTCGCAGCGGGTCGGTCTTGGTCAAGTTGGTCCTGAAGTAGTCGCGGCCGACCGCAATCGCTTCCCGATTGGCGGCGATCGCCTTGGGCTTGGACCGGAACTGGCGGGTCATCGCCTCCTCCAGTGCCGTATCGGGGATGCCTAGGATCTCCGCCACCACTCCCACGTAGATGATGTTGGTCAGGTACTTACGTAGATCAGGATCTGGGACCGAGGCCTTCGCCAGCTTGCCGAATGGGACCGGATATAGATGAGGCGGCACTCCCTCCTGCAGCTGAGGAGCTCCGAAGGCCTCCTCGTAGACCAACACTCCGCCCGGCTCCAGCCGAGCCATGTCGGCCTGGAAGGTCGCTCGATTCAGCGCCACCAACAGGTCGGCGCGCCGCCGCCCTGCCCGATACCCCATCGAGTTAGCGCGTAGGTAGAACCAGGTGGGCAGTCCCTCGATGTTGGAGGGAAAGAGGTTCTTCGGAGCGACTGGGATCCCCATCGCGAACACGGCCCTGGTCAGCACCAGGTTGGCCGACTGGCTGCCCGACCCGTTGACCGTCGATGCCACCAGATTCAGGTCGACGGAACCCCGCTCCGCCAAAGTCTTCTCCCACTTGCCGAACTATCTCGAACTGCCCGGCGACCATCGTAGTCCGTTGCGGCGTCGGGCCACCTCCGCCGGGTAGGCCGGTTGACCCTGGCCCGGCGCCCCGCGGGTTCCGGTGCGCCCAACCTGAGAGCATGGGTAGATGGCGGGTCGCATCCTGGTCGGCACCTGCAACTGGAGCGACCATCAGGAGTTCTACCCGGAGGGTTTGCCGCCCGTCGGGCGCCTGGCGTACTACGCCCGCTACTTCCCTTTGGTGGAGGTAGACAGTACCTACTACGGGATCCCACCGCCCCGCCGGACCGCTAACTGGGTGGACAGCACCCCGGAGAGTTTTCTCTTCAACATCAAGGCGTATCGAGCGCTGACCTACCACGAGCGCGAGGGAGGCCAACCACGCGAGCCGACCCGCAGTGAGGAGAGTCAGTTCGCGGCCTGCCTCATCCCGATTCGCGAGAGCGGCAAGCTGCGCGCGCTCCACTACCAATTCCCGCCGTGGTTCGCTGCCTCCCCGCTCAACCTGGATCGGCTGGCCCGACTGCGAGAGCGCCATCCCGACGACCTGGTGATTGTGGAGATGCGAAACCGGAGCTGGGCCGGGCCGGAACGCTTCGAGCAGCTTCTGGACCTACTCAGCGAGTCGCGCGTCTCGCTCTGCGTGGTGGACGAGCCGCAGCTGGGATCGGGCTCCTTTCCCCGTCTAGTCGAGGTGACCGACAAGCGGCTGACGGCGGTGCGGTTCCACGGTCGGAACTCCGAGACGTGGTACGCCCGCGGCAAGACCTCGGGAGATCGCTTCAACTACCTCTACCGCCCCGACGAGCTGCGCGAGTGGGTGGCGGACATCCGCCGGCTGGCGACCGAGGCTGAAGAGGTGCACCTGCTCTTCAACAACAACCGGTCCAACTACGCCGTGGTGAATGGCCTGCAGATGGCCGAGATCCTGGAGCTTAATCTGCCGCCCTCGACCCTCCTTCTCCCGGATGGCCCTCCGCCCCGGGTGACCGAGCCTCCCCTGCCATTCGGGCCGCATCCCTGAGGTGCCGCTCGACCTCAGCCCGGACCACCTTCTCCACGCCTACGGATACGCCGCGGTCTTCGCCGCCCCGCTGATTGAGAGCACCGGGATTCCCTTCCCCGGCGAGACGATTCTGCTGGTCGCCGCCGTCTACGCCGCCACCACGGGCCGCCTCAGCGTGGTCGGCGTGGTGGCAGCGGCGGCGGCCGGAGCCATCCTCGGCGACAACGTGGGGTACGGCCTCGGTCGGCTATTTGGGCACCGGCTGCTGGTACGGTTCGGGGGCTGGGTCCGGCTGACGCCCGAGCGGCTGCTTCTCTTGCACCGCTTCTTCGAGCATCGAGGGCCGCTGGCCGTGTTCGCGGCCCGCTTCATCGCCGTGCTGCGAACCTTTGGGGCCATCATGGCGGGAGCCGCCGAGATGCGCTATCGCACCTTTCTCATCTTCAACGCTCTGGGCGGGTCCGCCTGGGCTACTGGTTATGGCCTTTTAGGCTTCGAGCTGGGCCGAGCCTACGATCGCTTCGGTGGCACTCTCACCTGGGTCGGCGTAGGCGCGGGGATTGCCTTGCTCGTTCTGGCAGTAGGGGGACTGATCGTCGCCCGAACCCGGCTGGAGCGATGGGCGCTGGGGGATCCGGGCAATCTTCCCCGTCCAGGGGCCTAGGCGTCCCCTCGGGGATGTCGCGTCGGCAGCAGCCGGCCGGCGATCTGGGTGGTGGCGCGAACCCGGGAAAACTGAAACAGATCGGCCTCCCGACGCAGCGCCAGCAGCTCGTCGGCCGCCAGCATGAGTTCGGCAGCCGCCACATTCGACTCCAGCTGTTCGATGGACTTGGCCCCGGGAATCACTATTACCTGCGGTTGCGCGAGGAGATAGGCGAGCGCCACCTGCGAAGAGCTGCACTGGTGGGCGTCGGCGATCTCCCGCAGTTTCTGCAGCACGGGGATGGCAGCCAGCAGAGCCGTGTCAGTGAAAAGGGAGTTGGCCCGCCGCAAGTCCCGGGGGGCGTGCCCTGCCTGGTAACGCCCAGTCAGCGCACCCTGGGCTAAGGGGCTGTAGGCGAGAATCAACCGGGAGTGCTTCTGGGCGTATTCGAGGAGGCCAGACTCCGGTCGCCGTTGCAGCAGGTTGTACTTCACCTGATTGGAGATGACCGGTGCTCCCAGGTGTCGCTCGGCGGCGATCCAGCGGCCTAACGAGAAGTTGCTGACTCCGGCATAGCGACTCATCCCCAGCGACAGGATCCGGCGCATCCCCTCCATCTGGCGGCCCAAGGGCACCGCGGGATTGGACCAGTGAATCTGGTAGAGGTCCACCAGCGGGACCCGCAGCCGGTCCAGGCTTTGGGAGCAGTGGGAGAGCATCACCCGGGGAACGGGCAGGATTGGGAGGAACTTGGTCGCCAAAAACCGGTCCCCTTCCCAGGAGCTGAGGGCCGTCCCCACCATCATCTCGCTCCGCCCCGATCCGTAAAGCTCGGCGGTGTCGAACACGGTCACGCCCAGCTCCAGAGCCCGCTGGATCACCGCCAGGGAGTCGGCCTGTGAATATTCGGTGCCGTACCCCCAAAGCTTCTCCCCGAACTGCCAGCAGCCGAGGCCGAGGACAGAGAGCCGACGGCCGTCCAGGTCGAGGTAGCGCACGCCCGGATTATGGCCCGCGATCGGATCTCGGGCGACCCGCGAGTGCTACTCTCGCCCCAGCGGGCCGGACGTAGTTGCTTGCGGGGAGAAGATGGGCGCAGCACTGGTGGCCTGCCTGTTGGGGGCGGCCTTCTCGGCGGTTGTCTGGGCGCACTGGTGGCGTAGCCGGAGACCGTTCTTCGCCGCGTGGGGTATCGGGCTGGCGATCTTCGCGGCCGCGGCACTCACCCAGGCGCTGGGCCAGGACTTCGGCTTCTCAGTCCCACTCTTCCGCGCCTTCTACCTGCTGGGCGGGGTTTTGGGGGTCATTTACCTGGCGCTGGGAACGACCTTCCTGATGGCTCCCGCCCGGGTCGCCCAGTCGTGCGCGGCGGTTTTGGTGGTCCTCACGCTGGTGCTGGCGGTGGACGCCGCCGTGGTCCCAGTGAACGCCTCGAAGCTGAACACCAGCGCCGGGGTTCTGGGCGGCGCGCTGGCCAGCCACGGAACTCCCCTTTTCGTGGCGGCGGTCGTCTTCAACATCTTGGGTACTCTGGTCCTGGCGGGGGGATCCGCCTATTCCGCCTACCGCTTCATCCGGTCCCGCGCCGGCATCGACCGGGTCCTTTGCAACGTGCTGCTCACCGTGGGCGCCCTGCTGGTCGCCTTGGGTTTCTCTCTGGCTAAGACGGTGGGCGGGAGCTTGACCCAGCTCGGCGTTTTCGAGTCGGTCGGGGCCGCGATCATGTTCGCTGGGTTCTTGAGCCTGGGTCGGTTCGGCGCCGTCGCGGCCGCCAAGGCTCCGAGGGCGGTCACTTCGGCGGTTGAGGAGTGAGTTCGAGCTAGGGCGCGTCTCCTTATTCGGCGGCCCACGTGAGTTCGGCGGCCTCGCGGTTGAGGGGATGCCATCGAATGATTCGAAAACCGTGCTGGATGGCTGCCCGGAGGGACGAGTCGAAACGGATGAGAGATCTCGTCTCAGCGCCTCACGGTGCCATCTGTGCAGGTTAGGGCTGCGACCGCCAGATGGCTTAGCGCACCTCGTTGATGCGGATCAGGTTGCCCGCGGGATCGCGGAAGGCGCAGTCGCGAACCCCGTACGGCTGCTCGGTCGGCTCCTGGGCGACGTCGGCGCCGCTGGCTTGCAGCCGTGCGAAGACGCCGTCGAGGTCGGCGGTGGCCAGGATGATGCGGGCGTAGCTGCCTTTGGCCATCATCTCGACGATGGTGCGGCGCTCGTCGTCGGTGATGCCGGGGTCGGCGGCCGGCGGCTCCAGGACGATGGACGTGCCCGGCTGGTCGGCGGGGCCGACAGTGATCCAGCGCATCCCGCCGTATCCGACGTCGTTGCGGACCTCGAAGCCGAGGGTGTCGCGATAGAAGGCCAGGGA
>PKXR01000035.1:0-3983 GCA_003133485.1 Candidatus Dormiibacterota bacterium | reverse complement strand
AGGTAGCCGTACGGCGACTCGCCGTAGGCGAGCCGGAACTCGCGGCTGAGGTGCCCGGCCGACATGTGCGCGCCGCGGGCGAGCGCCTCGACGTCCAGCGGCAGCTCGTACTCCCGGTCGATCCGGTCGCGGACGCGGCGCAGCCACGCGAGGTCGCGCAGGTGCTGCGCCGCGGCGGGTCTGCTGGTCACCTGCGAGATCTTGCCACGCCGCGCCGGAGGTGCCTAGCGCCGCTGGCCACGCACCCCACTCCGCGTCCGCTCTGGCCCGGTCTGCTCCGCTTACGTCGTCAACCTGTTCAGGCCCTGCGGTATCCGCCACTCGTCCCACGTCAACACGTCTCGTTAGCAGTCAACTAGGGTGTGGCTCCCAAGTGGTCGATGGTGATTGCGCCAATCTGGCCAGGTGACGCGTTCAGCTGAACTCAGCGAGGCTGCGTGGGCCTGGATCGAGTCGTTGATGCCTCAGGCGGTGGGTTGTAGTCGTCCATGGCGTGATCATCGTCAGGTGGTCGAGGGCATCGTGTTCCGGTATCGGACCGGGGTGGCGTGGCGTGATCTTCTGGGGCGGTGCGGGCCGTGGCAGACGGTGTGGAAGCGGCATCATCGCTTCGCGACCGATGGCCCGTGAGACAAGCTGTTGTGCGTGATTCCGGCTGAGGCTGACGCGCCGATCGGCTGGATTGGAACGTGTCGGTCGACTCCTCGATCGTGCGGGCGCACCAGCATTCGGCTACGGCGGCCAAGCGCAGTGCCCGGGAGGATCGCACCGTGCTTGTCCAGCCCACAGGGGCGGTGTCGAATGACAAGAATCCGCGCTGCTGCCGGGACGAACCGGGCGATCACGCCGTCGGCCGCTCGCGCGGCGGGCTGAGCACGAAGATCCACGCGGCGGTCGACGGACGGGGCCGCCCGCTGGCTATCCTGCTCACCCCCGGCCAGGCCGGTGACGCGCCGATGAGGTTGCCGCTGCTCGCGCACCTGCGTGTCCTGCGCACGATCGGCCGGCGACGGACCCGGCCCGACAGGGTGCTGGCCGACAGGGCCCACTCCTCGCGCGCGATCCGCGCTTACCTCAGGACCGACGGCATCGGCAGCGTGATCCCCGAGCCCGACGACCAGAAGGCCCACCGCCAGCGCATCGGCTCACCCGGCGGCCGACCGGCGACCTACGACCGCACCGCCTACGGCGGACGCAACGTCAACGAACGCGCCTTCAGCGGCTTCAAACACTGGCGCGGGCAGGCCACCAGGTACGACAAGCACGCCGTCGTCTACCGCGGCGGCCTCGTCCTCGCAGCCGTGCTGCTCTGGCTCACCGACTTAGAAGACATGTCCTAGACAATTGATCTGTCCCTCCGAATATTCCACTTCGGACGGAGACCGATGCCCGCGACCGATTCGCAGAGTGACCTTCACCTCCAGCGCTCTGCACGCCATCCCGACCCCCGCCCGAACGACCTGGGCTAGCTCGAGGAGCCGCGCCGTCGGAGTAGGGTCGCCCTGGTCACCTCCGCGGCGAGCTCCACCAACTCCCGGGGGACGGGAGCAGGTTGGCCATCGCTGACTCTGATCCACACCCACTCGGTGAATATCTCGGCCACCAGCCGGCCGTCAGGAACCAGCACGATGATGGTGCGGCGCTGGCCACGGGCTCCCTTGACGAGCTCAACCCGGACCGTGAGCTCCAGCTCGTCGCCGAATCGGGCGGGGCTGTGGTAGATGACTTCATTGCGGCGGATCACCCAGGCGCCCCCCTGGGCGGCGGCCCACTCCTGTCCATAGCCAATGCTCTCGGAGTGGCGGGACGCTAGCTCCTCCGCGTAGTTCAGGTAGACGGCATTGTTGACGTGTCCTTGGCGGTCCACCTCGTACTGGCGCACTGACCAGCGGGCGGTGAAGGAGAGGAGGTCAACTGGCACTCGGCAATTATCAGAGGCCCAGGCGGTCGAACTGTTCGGTTCGACTGGACCGTCGGCGCCTATACTCGCCGCTGGGAGTGCGGCTCCCAGCTAGGGGTGCGCCGGCAGGGCGCTGAGAGGCACATTGCCAACCCTGATGACCGGATCTGGTTAGTACCAGCGTCGGGAAGCCTCAACCTGCCGGGCCTCTCGAGGTCAGGCACGGATGAGAGGAAGACGGGAATGGGAGAACCGCGTCCGCCGGGCGGGCTCAAAGCCGAGGACTCCGGGATCTCGCGGACCGATCTTGCCCAGGACGACGAGTTCCTCCGGGTCGAGCTGAGGGGGCTGGAGCCTGTAACCGCCGACCGCCGTCACGGACGTCCGCGAGAGCTCTTCTTCATCTGGGCCGGGGCACTCTCGGACTTCTTCTCGCTCTTCGCCGGCGCGCTCTTGGTTTCCGCGGCAGGGCTCGGCTTCTGGGATGCGGCGCTGGTGCTGATCGCCGGAGCTGTGGCCGGCGCCGCATTCCTGGGACTGCTCAGCATTACCGGGGTCCGGTCGGGGGCCCCCCAGATCGTCCAGTCGCGGATGGTCTTCGGTCGGCGGGGAGCCGCCGTGGGCGGCCTTCTGACGCTGCTGATCGCGATCGGCTGGTTCGCCTACGACTGTGCGATCGCGGTGACGACCACCCAAGCGCTGCCCATCCTGCATTCAGCTCCCTCCAGCGTCGGTCCACTGCTGTTGGTGGCCATTGCAGGCATCTCCCTCCTAGTCGCCGTCTACGGCCACCGGACCATCTCGGTCTTCCAGCACATTCAGGTCCCGGCCTTCCTGCTGGTCTGCGGGGTGCTCGCGGTGTTCACCTTCACCCACTGGAACCTACTCCTCCAGAGCCGGCTGGCTTGGGGTCCCCACCTCGCGGCGATGGCGCTCGGCTTCACCCTCACCTTCGCTTTGATCGTCTCCTGGGTTACCTACGCGGCCGATTACTCCCGATACCTTCCAGTCGACACCTCGGGCGTGAGGGTGGCCCTCGCCAGTGGAGGTGGCAGCGTGGTCAGTCTGGTGCTTTGCGGGTTGCTGGGGGCGGCGATCCAGACCATTGATCCCAGCAAGCTGTTGCCCAACCTGATCGTGGCCTCAGTCCCAGTTTGGTTTGGCTACTGCTTCGCCGCCTTCATCATCGTGGCGGAGCTCAGCTCCAACTACCTCAACATCTACTCCGCGGCCCTTTGCGCCCTGGCCATCGGGATTCGGGTCCGCCGCTGGGTCGCGGCCACCGCGGTGGGGGTGATAGGCGGCCTGATCGCGGCGCTGGTCCTCTTCGCCGGGGTCGGCTTCCAGGGCAATTACGTGGACTTCCTCACAATCACGTATGTCTGGTTCCCCGCCTGGGGGGTTCTGGTGATCCTGGACTCGCTGTGGCGCCGCCGGGAGCTGGACCCTGGGGCCCTGATCTCCCGGCGCGGCTACTGGTACCGGGCTGGGTATCGCTGGCCGCTGATGGTCGCCTTCGCTGCCGGCACCCTGGCGACCCTGCTTTTCTTCAACGAGCCGCCCCCCCCGGGGGAGTGGGGATTCGTCTCCCCGCTGGCCCACCATCTCTTCGCCGGCCAGCCGGCCGACATCTCGGGGTTCGTCGGGGTCCTGGTGACGGCTCTGGCTTACTGGCTGGCCCGGCGCTGGGAGGGTCGCCACGACCAAGGCGAAGGGAACCGTGAGCGTGTTACCCCGGCGCTGGGGGCGGTCCGGTGAGCGCGGGGCAGTCGCCGCCTCCCATCGCTGCCACCATCGCCACCACCGACTCCGGGGGGGGAGCCGGCATCCAGGCCGACCTCAAGTCATTCGCGGCCTGCGGGGTGTACGGGGTGAGCGTGGCAGTGGCCCTGACCGCCCAGAACACGCTCCGGGTGCGCTCCATCCACCCACTGCCCCTGAAATTCGTCCACGACCAGTTCGAGGCGCTCGACCCCGACTTGCGACCGGCCGCCGCCAAGACCGGGATGCTGCTGTCGGCGGCCCACATCGAGAAGGTCTGCTCCGAACTCACCCGCCGCCACTGGGGGCCGCTGGTAGTCGA
>PKXR01000036.1 GCA_003133485.1 Candidatus Dormiibacterota bacterium | reverse complement strand
CCCGGTAGCGGGCCTGGAATGCCGTTACTACGGGCTAAAGGGGTACCACAGGCTGAACGGGCCCGCCTGGCGGCTGCGCGGCGCGACCCGGCTGAACGCCGCGGCGGCGGCCCGGGTAGCCAGTTCGATGGCGCGGATCCCGCTCAGCCACCCGGACGGCGAGGTGCTGAACTGCCCGCTGGATGACGGCTTGGCCGAGGTCATCGCGCTGTCCTACGCTGGCCGGCCGGACGTCGACTTGTGGATCAGCCTGACCGGATGCGGCGGGGTGTCGAACGGGTACATCCTGGCCGGCTAGCCGGCCAGCGGCCAGAAGGGCTCGGTGTCACCGTCGCCGGGCTCATCGCGGCGTTCTGTCCACGGGCCGGCGCGGGTGGGTCTTGAGCACCGCGAGGGCGGTGATGAGGGTAAAGGTGACGAGGTTGGCGACCACCACCGCGGGCTGCGCGGCGAGCAGCCCGTAGGCCAGCCAGCCCAGCACCCCGGCCGCGAAGGCCGTCAGGTAGCCATAGGAGATGTCGTCGGCGCGGCCGCGCCGCCAGGTTCGCAGCAGCTGCGGGAGCCATGCGCCGGTTGTCAGCAGGCCGGACAGCAGCCCCAGCGCCACGATCACGGCCAGCAGCAGCCCATTGGCGATACGCTGGTTGGGGAAGGTGATCGGGCTGCCCCGCATGATCCCCTGCAGCTTGCAGAAGGCGATCAGGCTGCCCGAGAAGCTGATCGAGCCGATCAGGCAGCCCAGCATGATCGGGATCGAGTTCCCCGGAGATATGGTCGAGGTTCCGGCCGCCAGGTGAGCGGAGCGGCGCACGAATTCATCTGCCCCGATCAGAGCGGCGGCGCCACCTCCCATTCCATTGAAGAGCGCAACCATCTGGGGCATGGCCGTCATCCGGACCGCCCGGGCGGCCACGGCCCCGATCACTGCGCCGACTATCAGCGCCGGCAGGACAGCGAACCAGGGCAACGCTCCCAGACCGACGAACGTGACGACGAGCGCGACCAGCATGCCGACGGCCGCCAGCCGGTTGCCTCGCCTAGCTGTTGCCGGTGACCCGAGGAGCCGGATTCCGAATACGAAGAGGACCACCGTGACCAGGTATCCAAGCGCTACCAGCTGAGGGTAGTGAATCACTTGGGAGAGGGCCGCTCGGGCTCCGGACGCCGCTTGAACATCTGCAGCATCCGGTCCGTGACCACGAAACCCCCCACTACGTTGATGGTGCCTAGTAGGACCGCGAGGAAGGCGATCACCGTGCCCAAGGGGCCGTGAGCTCCGGCGGCGATCGCCAGAGCCCCCACCAGCACGATGCCGTGGATGGCGTTGGTGCCGGACATCAGCGGGGTGTGCAGGGTGGCCGGGACCTTGGAGATCAGGTCGAATCCGATAAAGACCGCCAGTACGAAGATGAACACCCCGATCAGCAAGGTGCCACCGAAGGCGTTCACGACCGGGCTCCCGCCATGACCTGACCGTCGTGAGCGACACAGGTGGCCGAGATCACCTCGTCATCGAAGTTCAGCTGGAGCTCTCCGTCCTTGATCAGGGAGAGCGCGAAACGGGAAACGTTGCGGGAGTAGAGCTGGCTCGCGTGATAGGCCATCCGGGAGGGCAGGTCCAGGGGCCCCAGGATCCACACTCCGCCTGTCTGGATCTCCTTTCCAGGCTCGGTGAGCTCACAATTGCCGCCCGCCTCCGCGGCTAGGTCGACCACCACCGAGCCAGGGCGCATTTTGGCGACCGCCGCCTTGGTGACCAAAACCGGAGCCCTGCGCCCGGGCACCAGCGCTGTGGTGATCACGACGTCGGCCTCGGCGACTTCGCGCGCCAGGGCCTCCTGCTCTCTCTGCTGGGTGGAGGCCGACACCTCCGCGGCGTATCCGTCCTGGCCCTCGGTCGCCTCCACCGCCTCGCCGACATCGACGAACTGAGCTCCCAGGCTCTCCACCTGCTCTTTGACCTGGGGCCGCACGTCGAAGGCCCGAACCACCCCTCCCAGCCGCCGTGCAGTGGCGATCGCCTGCAGACCGGCAACCCCAGCGCCCAGTACCAGAACCCGAGCCGGGGTGACGGTCCCAGCGGCGGTCATCAGAAGGGGAAAGAAGCGGGGCAGGCGCTGGGCGGCCATCAGAACCGCGTGGTAACCGGAAACGGTGCTCATCGAGGAGAGGACGTCCATATCCTGGGCTCGGCTGATCCGAGGCAGCCGATCGAGGCTGAAGGCGGTCACTCCGCGCTTGGCCAGCTGCTCGATCAGCTCGGGCTGGCTGAGCGGTTGGAGCATCCCCACCAAGACCGAGCCCTCCCGCAGCATGGTGATTTCATCGGTACCCTTCCCCCGTGCCAGCGGTGGCCTGACCTTGAGGAGCAGGTCGGATGTGGTCAGAACTTGCCGGTGGGTAGTCAAGATGGCGACCCCCGCCTCCCGGTAAGTCGCGTCTGGGAAAAAGGCGGCTTCTCCCGACCCCTTCTCGGCCACGACCTCCGCTCCGACAGCGATCAGCCGGGCCGCTGACTCCGGCACCAACGCGACGCGGTGCTCTTCTGGGACAAGTTCTCTGGCCACCCCTATCCGCATCGGGCGACTTTATCTGGTCGCGGCCTTGCAATAGCGAGAATCCCGCTCCTACCCGGGGTCCGTCATCCTAGCCTGGTGCCGGGGATCGAACCGTATCTGCGACGAATGCTGCACGGCTGGCAACCGATCGTGGTGGCCAACCGACCTCCCGTCGAAAGCCACCTCGGTCCGGGTGGTGCGGAGCGGATCACCAGAGGTGGCGGCGGGCTGGTGACGGCCATGTCTGCGGTGGCCCAGGCCAGCAACGCTCCGTGGGTGGCGGTGGCCAGAGGGGAGTCCGATGCCCGGCTGGCCGCTCGGGCCGAAGTGGACGGGGTGGTCCAGGTCACCTCCGAGGGCGGCGAAAAGTTCCGGATCGCCTACATCCACCCCGACCAGGAGTCCTACGACCTCTACTACAACGAGATCAGTAATCCTCTCCTGTGGTTCATTCAGCACTACCTGTGGGACTTGGGCCGAGAGCCAATTCTCGACTCCCGCACCGAGCGGGCGTGGCGCGATGGCTACGTCAAAGTCAATTCGGAGTTCGCCGACCGGGTGGTCTCTCTGGCGGAGAGTGCGCCCGGTCGCCCCCTGATCCTGAGCCAGGACTATCACCTGTATCTCTTGCCGGGGATGGTCCGCCAGCGGCTGCCGCAGGCCCATCTCCAGCACTTCATCCACATCCCGTGGCCGACCCCGCAATACTGGAAAGTCCTGCCCCGACACATGCGGGACGGCATCATGACCGGCCTCCTGGGCAGCGACGTCATCGGTCTCCAGACATCCTTGGACGTGCGCAACTTCTTGCTCACCTGCGAGGAGAACCTGGGGCTGGCGGTGGATCACCGCCAGTCCACGGTGTTCTTCGAGGGCCGGAGCGTGTGGATCCGGGCCTATCCGATCTCCGTCGATGTGCGCGCGATGGCCGAACTCACCACCCACCAGGAGGTCCTGCGCCAGGAGGAGCTGATCGTCTCATGGCGCCCCGAGTTCCTGATTCTCCGGGTTGACCGCACCGACCTCAGCAAGAACATCGTCCGGGGCTTCCTCGCCTACGAGCGGCTATTGGAGAGCCACCCAGAGCTGCGGGGCCGCGTCGTGTTTTGGGCCCTGCTCCAGCGCAGCCGCCAGAGCGTCGACGCCTACCGCTCCTATCTGGGGGCCCTGGTGAGCGCCGCGGCACAGGTCAACCGACGCTTCCAGACCGGCACCTGGATGCCGATCCGACTCGAGGTGGAGGAAAACCTCTTCAAGGCGGTCGCCGCCTACAAGTCATACGATGCCCTCTTAGTCAATCCCATCTACGACGGGATGAACCTGGTGGCCAAGGAGGGCGTGCTCTGCAACACCAAGGACGGGGTGCTGGTGCTAAGCGAGAACGCGGGCAGCTATGAGGAGCTGGGCAGTGAGGCGCTGACCATCAACCCCTTCGACATTGACCAGACTGCGGAGGCTCTCCACTCGGCTTTGACCATGCCCAAGCGGGATCGCTCTACCAGAGCGCGGCACCTTCGTCAGACGGTCCGCAAGCACGACATCGTGCGCTGGATCACCGCCCAGCTTCAGGACCTCAACGAATTGGTGGCCCCCTGACCGACACCACCGGCTAGGTCAGGCGGCTTTCGCCAGCTCCTCCACCACCCCGGCCAGAAGCTTCGCCCAGTCCTCCGGGCCGTCCAAGCAGACGTCCGCCTCGTCTCGGACCTGGTCCGGAGTCTCGGGGCTGAGTACTCCGAACGCGAGCGCCAGCTCCAGGTCGGGGGCCCGACGGTGCAGCTGCACCATCGCCGGCAGATCGCCCAGGTCGTCACCGGCGAAGATGCAACCTCTGGGTGAAATGCGGTCGAGCAGCTGTACCAGAGCGGTTCCCTTGTCACCGGCGTGCCGGTCGCGCAGCTCCAGCACCCGCCGGCCCCGGAGGAGCTCCAGCTCCTCTCGATGGGAGACCTCAGAGAGGATCCGTCGGAGCTCTAATCCGGCGGCGTGGCGGTCGGGAGCATTGCGGTAGTGGACGGCCACCCCGAGAGTCTTGGTTTCGACCTCGACGCCGACGAAGTATCGGAGTGACTCCTTCAACTCGGCGGCGATTCGCTTCAAGCGGAGCGAGGGGTTGGACGGGGGCAACGGTCGGGGGAGGTTGCCCGCCTCCTGCCAGGGTTCCAGGCCGTAGCTACCCAGGAGCAGGACTCCCGGCAAGGGGCACTGGACGAACAGGTTTGCCAAGTCACGTCCGCTGATCACGGCAACCGGAGTTCGCAGGGCCATGGCGGTGATCGCCGCCGCCGCCTCGGGCAGCGGCCGAGCCCGGCGGGGGTCCCGGACAACTGGGGCTAGGGTGCCGTCGAAGTCGGTCGCCACCAGTAGGCTGCCAGAGCGCGCCAAGCGCACAAGAGGGGCGGCCAGTTCATCGAGGGACTGGATCGGAGGGCCACGCACGACTTGATGATAGGCGGCGCGGAAGCAAGAGCCCCGATCCGCTACGCTGCAGAGATGGTCAGCCCTGAAGCGCCGGAGCAGACCGTCGTGGAGTTGGTCCACGGCCTCACCGACGATGTCCGGCAGCTGGTGACGGACGAGGTGGCTCTGGCCAAGGCCGAGCTGAAGGCAGCTGTCCGGCGGGGAATCCGAGTCGCCCTGGGGGCGGTGGTGGTGATGCTGGGGGTCAGCCTTTTTCTGATATTCGCTCTCGTGACCCTAGTGGAATGGCAACCCAATCACACTCTGGTCGCGGGGCTGGTCAGCTTCGCGGGACTGGCGCTGATGCTCCTGGGGGCGGTATTGATCTGGGCCAATCGCCAGTTGTGGCCGTTCAAAGAAACCAAGGCCAGCCTTGAAGAGGACCTCGAGTGGGCACGTCGACTGAGCAAGCGCGTCAAACCGTAGCCGCTACCCGCGGGCGGGTGGAGGCCAGTGCCGACCTTCTCGAAGCACGCCTTCGCTACGACTTGGACCCCCGACAGCGCCTCCGGCGGGACGGCGCCAAGCTGGCGGCCGGCTTAGCGGTCGTCGTCCTGGTCACAACCGTCTACGTCACGCGCTCGCGCCGGCGCCGGCGATCTGAGGCGTCGGTCGAAGTCGATTGGATCGCCCAGATGCCACAGCAATGGCGCGAGCGGTTGCAGGAGTTGTTGGCCGAGGCGGCCTCCGCGGGACCGCTGCCTACCGGGCAGGGGCGCTCGGGAAAGGCGCGTCGCCGGCCCTTTGTGGCCAGCTTGGCGATGCGGGCAGCCCGGATGGGGGCTCCGATCGTCATCTCCGCGGCGGCGGAGCGAATCGGCCGGCGACAGGCGGGCGTGGCTGCTACCAGGGGATCCGAACGCTAGGAACGGACGGTCCGGCACTAGTTGCCGTCAGTAGAAGGTGATCAGCGCCGCCTCTGGATGATGGCATTCACGATGAGGAGGATGTAGCCGCAGACCAGCAGCCCTATCCAGAGGGTCGACGTGGACCTGGTGTACTGCCCCATGTCCACGAAGGCCAGCGCAGTCTCGCCGGCGACTCCGGCAGTCAGGGCGGCCACCACAAAGCGCCTGCCAGTCCGGCGCTTGAGGAGCATCAGCCCTCCGCCGATGACGGCGACGGCGGCCGCCGTGACATCCAGCAGCAGGCCGACAAACCCCAGGACGACCGGCCAGAAGTACACGTCGCCGCGAGCCAACAGTGGCGAGGCAGCCTGCACCGCTAGGTAAAGTTCCGACCCCGAAAAGACCCCTGCGGCGGCCGCCAACCCGAGCGCGACGAAGCCGAGCGTCCTCGTCCCGAAGAGGAAACCCGGCAACGAGACTTCGAAAAACGGGATATTCACGGGCCTCCGCTCGGCGGGTCAGACCGCCGAGGGACTTGGGACTAGCATATTCGGACGGGTCATACACGACTTGCCACCGGCCGTCAAGGGGTGGGCGGGTTACTGCCGCAGCTACTGGGCTGTCGTTTCCGGAACGCCCGCCGGATGATGAGAGCTCTGTGGCTGAGTTGGTGCGGAGCCGGCACCGACACTTTGCGTCGNNGGATCGCAAGTGATCGCGCACAGCCGCCCGTTGCCGAGACCGCGGCAGCGGCGTCGGTCGCAGCGGAGCCGCAAGCCGCGTAGTCCACTTACCTTCGCGGGTCGCTCGGACAGGAGGAATCACCCCGATTGGCTGATGATGTTGGACGCAATATCGGGATCGTAGAAAGATCAACAATTTAGCGGTCGATTGCGACGAAACTCGTGGTGTGACGCGACCGTCTGATCGAGTCAGTGCGGCAATCCCATCCGCCTTACTTTCGGCCGCGATTCGAGGACTTTGCGCACTCTGACAGCGCGCTACTCGTAGCGCAGAACCTCCAGGGGACGCACCCGTACCGGCCGCCACGCCACCAGAGCGGCGGTGCCGACCGCGACCCCAATGGCACCCACGACGATGGCCAGAGCCAGCGGGGTCGGAATGCCCAGGTTGACCTTGAGCACCAGCCGCCCCAGGGGGACCAGAACAAGGGCGATCGCGGCCATACCGAAGGTGGCGCCTAGCCAGGCCACGGTCGCGGTCTCCGTCAGCACCTGGGAGTAGACGGCCTTGCTACTCAAGCCCACCGCCTTTTGGACCCCGATTTCGCGTCGGCGCTCCAGCAGCGAGAGGGCCACCGAATTGGCCACGATCACGATCCCGGCCAGGAGAGCCAGGGAGGCAATGGCGGTGAGGAAGATCACGGCGTTGTTGAGGAACTGGTCAATGATCAGGGTGAAGTCGGCGAGGTTCACTACCAAGGCGGAGGGGTCGGCACGGCGGAGCTTGGCAGCGGCCGCGTCGACCCGATCGGGCGCGAATTTCAGCTCCACTACCTGGGATACCGAGCTTCCCCCGAGCTCGGTCGCGGTGGAGGTCGCCCCCAGAATCGGGACAATGGCGATGTTGAGAGAAACACCTTTGCCTTTGGTCACGATCGGGAGGTAGAATCCCACCACCTTCAGGGTGACGGCCCTCGGATGATCGGTGAGGTTGTCGATCACGGAAATCGTGTCGCCTGATTTGAGGTGATAGGGGGCTAGGCGCAGAACGGTGCTGAGCAAGACCCCGTTGCTGGCGGCGTCGCTCGCCCGGAGCTGGCGCCCGCTGGTGATGTCGACTTGCGGCAGAACACCATTCTGGATTGCGTATCCCTGAACCCCGCTGAGCAGGGTGAGCGCATTTCGGGCCCGGCTCACATTATTAGAACCGGTCCCGAGCTGAACGAAGGGACGGCCGTTGACCGAGACTGGTGAGGCCGGGGCCACCACGGTCACGAGCTCCTGGTGACTGTGTAGTCGGGAGGCCGCCCTTAGCAGAGGGGCGGCGCTCCGGCTGGGAGCCACCGCGATCACGTTGTAGGTGGTGGACTTGGTGATGAAGCTGTCCAGGTCGCCCCGGATATCGGTGCCGAGCACTAGGATCAACCCCACCGCGAATACGCCCACGAAGAGGGCCACCGCAGTGGCCGCGGTGCGCGTCCGGTCGCGCGACGCGTTGCGCATGGCCAGCCGGATTACCGAGCGCGCCGGCCGGGGCACGTAGACGACAATGAAGCCCAGCAGGGAGGCCGCGATAAGAAGTGCGCCCACCGCCCGGAGGCTGGGCAGGCTAGCGACCCCGATCGAGATCGCTAGCGCCAACCCCACCAGGATGACGTAGGACAGGCTCAGTCGCTCACGCACGGGCAGGCGCCCGACCACCCAAAGGGCGCCGCTGAAGATCAGGGTCAGCAGGCCCAGCGCGATCCCTGTTCCTAGAACCAGCCAGAAGGCGAGCCAGACCGACCCCAGGATTGCTGACGCCAGTAGCCAGAAGAGCGCNNATTTTCTAAGGGCTAGGGACATTATCTATGGGCTTCCCTAACGCATTCACGAGCTCGCGGGCATTGGGCGCGGCCTGGTCCAGGTCGCGTACGCAGATGGTCAGCTCGCGGATCGCCCAGGCGTCCTCCAGGTCGATGATGGCGAGCGGCAAGGTCAGCGCGGCCCTTCGCGCCGTGGTCAGCGGCACGACGCCGATGCCGACGCCGGCCAGAATCACCTCGGGGCTCAGTACGAAGTTGATCTGCACACTGGCGACGTTCTGGACCAGGACCCGGACTCCGTCCGACAGGACGATCCCGACGATCGCCCCCGCCACCCCGCCCATGAATCCGAGCAGCGCTGCCTCCAGCCCGAAGAGCAGATAGAGGTCGCGGCGGCGGTACCCCGTGGTCTTGAGCATGGCGATCTCGAGCCGGCGCCGGGCCAGGCTGACCTGCATGGCGTTGACGATGCCGATGCCCCCGATGAGGAGCGCCGCCAGACCGGCTACCGAGAGGAACTGGGTCAGGTCCTGGCTGCCCTTCTTGTCGGAATTGAGCGCCTGCTTGACCGTGGACACGGTGGCGAGCGGCATCTGGTTGCGCACAGTGGCCGCCACCCGATCGGCGTCAGCGGAGCTCTTGGTGGTCACGTAGACGGCCGCGTACGCCGTTATGCCCCCAGGGCGCAAGACTCCATGAAGTTGCGATTGGGAAACCAGGATGTCGTTACTGAGACCGGCCGGCGGAGAGCCAGAGAGGATCCCGCCGACGGTCCATTTGACGACCCCTTTGGAGTTGGGGACGGTCACCGTCACCCTCTGCCCCACGCGCACCCCAAGTAGGGTGGACACAGAACCCGAGAGGACCATCGTCTGGGGCCTGGTGACCAGCTCGTGGAAGGTGCCCCGGGCGCCCGATCGGAGCGGCAGGTCACCGACCAACGGGAAGTGGGCCGGGTTGACCGCGTCGATTGTCACCGAGATGCCCTGTCCGTTGGTCCGGATCAGGGTGCCGGTCTGCTCCTCTACGGCGGTGTAGCCGGTTATCCTCCCCGCGCTGCGGAGCTTCTGGAAGAGGCTGAGCTGGCTGGCAGGGAACGGCACTGCCACCGAGACCACGGAGATGTCGCCTCCGTTGGCAGCACGGACGTCGGCAGTAAGGGAGGCGGTGACCATGGCCGCCGCTAGCTGTAGCCCGACTATGGCCATCACGCCGACCCCGACACAGAATCCCGCCAGCACGGTCCGGCTGCCCCCACGGCGGAGAGATCGAGTCGAGTAGCGGAAGTAGAACCCCGACTTCACCGCGAGCCGGCCCGCGGGCCTGGCGCGTCGCTGATCAGCGCCCCATCCGCGAGCTGCAACCAGCGGGTCGCGTAATCACCGATCGTCCGGTCGTGGGTGGCTATCACCAAGGTGGTGCCGAGCCGCTCCCGCAGGCTCCAGAGGAGGTCCAGAAGCTCCTTGCCTTGCGCGGCCGCTAGGTTGCCGGTAGGCTCGTCCGCCACGAGCAAAGGCGGCTCGGTGGCCAGCGCCCGGGCGATCGCCACCCGCTGCTGCTCGCCGCCGGAGAGCTGGTTGGGACGGTGTTCCAGGCGGTGGCTCAGTCCGACCAGCCCGAGCAGCTCCTTGGCCCGGTCCGAGGGTGAGCCTTGCCAGCTGCCGGCGTAGAGGGGGACCTCCACGTTCTCCCGGGCGGTCAGGGTGGGGATCAGATTGAAGGCCTGGAAGACCATGCCGACGGTCCGGTTGCGGATCCCGGCCAGCTGGGACTCGCGCATGGTCGAGATGTCCGTGCCATTGAGCAGCACCTGTCCCGAGGTCGGGCTGTCCAGACCCGTGATGCAGCCCAACAGGGTGCTCTTCCCACTGCCGGAGGGCCCCGCCAGAGTGACGAACTCGCCCCGCTGAATGCTGAAGTTGACGTCCCGCAGAATCTCCAGCAGTTCACCGCCCAGGGGAAGGGAGCGGCCGAGGTGACGTACCTCGAGCACCGGGGTGCCCGACCTGGTGGGCGCTGGCGGGGCGGTCGCCGCGGCGCCGGGCTCAGTCACCCGCTTTGCCTGCGGAACCTGCCTCAGACCTTCGAGCAATCGGCGCGCCAGCGCGGGCGCGAATCGTCGTCAGGCTGTGCACCTGACATATATTGACGTGATCTTGGTAGCGACTGCTCATCGCTCTTTAGCCACCGCTCACCGCTCTGCTGAGCTCTCGATGCCCCGAGGCGCCAACCTGGTTCTGGTGCACCGGGCGTTGACCCATCTCAATGGGGCGGTCAATCTGGTGGGCCTGACCGACAACCACATGGGGCGGGCTCGCCTGTCTCCACTGGCGGCGATCCCCGACTGCCTTAGATTCGGGCTCCGACCCGTGCTGCATCTCTCATGTCGAGACCGCAACGAGTTGGGGCTGCACCAGCAGGTGACTGGCGCCTCTGCCCTTGGTGTTGCCGGAGTGCTCGTGGTCCAGGGGGACCGCCGGGGCGGCCTGGCTGTTGACTCCGCCATGCGGGCGACCGAAGTGCTCCGCCTGGTGCCGGAGTGGGCGGCTCCCAACCACGTTCTGCGGGGAGCGGTGGTCAACCCCTTCGCTGATCGGCGCCGCGAGCTCGCCCTGCTCGAGCGCAAGATCGCGGCCGGAGTCGACTTCATCCAGACCCAGATGGTGTTCGATCTGGCGCTCTTCGACGACTTCCTTCGAGAGGCGGGCACCATCCTCCCGCCTGAGGTCGGAATCTTCGCCAGCGTTGGGATTCTCAGGGCCGCCCGAAACCTCGATTTCGTGCAGCGGGTGATCCCCAATTGCCCGATACCGGATTCACTGGCCCAGCGAATCCGGGACGGCAGTGGGGTCGCAGTGGCCGCCGAGCTCGCAGCTGAGATCGCAAGCCGTCCCGGGATGCGACTCCATGTGATTCCTCTCGGCGCCGAGGGGAATGTCCGCCAGATCGTCGAAGCGTTCGATCGGGCCAGCTCGTTCGCCAGCGCCTGAGGGAGGCTCGGTGACCGTCCCACCCTCCGATCGGGTCCCCGAAGCTGGAGAAGAGCCCATGCCGGGGGCAGATGGGTTCCTCAGCGACATGGATCCCGCGGAATTCCGGGCCTTGGCCCACACCACCGTCGACCAGATCGCGGACTACCTGGAGCAGCTGCCCAACCTGCCGCCGCTCTCGCGGGCCCAGCCAGGAGAACTCGTCAGTGCTCTCCCTCCCGAGGCGCCCGTCCGGGGCGAGCCGATGGAAGAGATCCTCCGGGACGTCGATCGGCTGCTCTTGCCGGGGATCACTCACTGGGCCCATCCCCGCTTCTTCGCGTACTTCACCAGCTCCGGATCGGCCGCCGGGATTTTGGGGGAGATGCTCACCGCCGGGATCAACGTCAACGCCATGCTCTGGCGCACTTCGCCAGCTGCGACCGAGCTCGAGTGGGTGGTTTGCCGGTGGCTGCTGCAGATGATGGGGCTACCGGACAACTTCGACGGGCACATCAACGACAGCGCCTCCGCCTCGACCCTCGTGGCGCTGGCCGCCGCCCGGGAGGGTCTCGGACAGGACATTCGACGACGGGGGATGTCCGGACGGCCGGAGTTGCCGCAGCTCGCCGTCTACGCCTCAGAGCAGGCGCACTCATCGGTCGAGAAGGCGGTGATCACGTTGGGCCTCGGTCGGGATGGATTCAGGCAGGTCCCGGTCGATGCTGATTTCCGGATGGAAGTGCCGGACCTCCGCCGACTGGTGGAGGAAGACTTGGCTCGGGGAGTGCTGCCGATGGCGGTGGTGGCCACCGTCGGCACCACCGCCACCACCAGCATCGATCCGGTTTCCGAGATCGCGAAGCTGTGCCGAGAGCACCACCTCTGGCTCCATGTTGACGCCGCCTATGGCGGGGCCATGGCGGTGGTGCCGGAGTGGCGGGGGGTCTTGGCAGGAGCGGAGTGCGCTGACTCACTGGTATTCAACCCCCACAAGTGGCTCTTCACCCCACTCGACTGCTCAGTGCTGTTCACCAGTAGGCCCGGGCTCCTGAAGCAGGCCTTCTCGCTGGTTCCCGACTACCTCGCCACCCCAGAGGCGGGCCGAGAGAGTGGCTTCGGAGCGCGCAACCTTATGGACTACGGGGTCTCTTTGGGGCGGAGGATGCGGGCTCTCAAGCTCTGGTTCGTGCTCCGTCACTATGGCCAGGAGGGGCTCGCCGAGCGGATTCGCCAGCATGTCCAGATGGCCCATTGGTTACGGGCTCGGGTCAGAAGCACCCCCGGCTGGGAACTGAGTGCGCCGGTCCCCATGGCGACGGTGTGCTTTCGCCACCTGCCGCCGGGCGTTTCGGACGAGGCCCAACTCGCTGCGCATAACCGCGAGATCATGGCCCTGGTGAACCAAAGCGGTGCGGCCTTCATCTCCCACGCGGTGTTGGGCGACCGGCTGGTACTTCGTGCCGCCGTGGGCAATATCCGGACCCAGCCCCAGGATGTGGCCGCGCTCTGGGATTCGCTTCAGCTGGCGGCCGCCGGCTAATCCGGTCGGGTCAGACCTCGAAGAGGCCGTCCAGCCTGCGGTAGCGCTCCCGCCGGCGGGCGGGGTCGACCCCCTGGCTAACCAGCTGTTCGAGCTTGGCCTCCAGCCGGGGGCGGAGCAGGGCGGCAGTGCCGTCCCAGTCGGTATGGGCGCCGCCCGGCGGTTCGGGAACGATCTCGTCCACGATTCCCCACTCGAGTAAGTTCTTGGCTTCGAGGCGGAGCGCCGCCGCCGCGCTCTGTTTGCGGCCGGCGTCCCGGAAGAGGATCGCGGCCGCCGCCTCAGGCGAGGCCACCGAGAGGAAGGCGTGCTCCAAGATCAGGACCGAGTCGGCGAGCAGGGTGGCCAGGGCGCCCCCACTGCCCCCCTCTCCGATCACCACCGCCAAATAGGGCGTGGGAAGTGCCAGCTGCGCCTCCAGGGTCTGAGCAATCGCCCAGGCCTGGCCCCGCTCCTCCGCCGCCACTCCGGGATAAGCGCCCGGGGTGTCGATAAAGCTGATCACCGGTAGCTGGAGCCGGCCGGCCAGAGCGAACAGCCGCTGCGCCTTTCGATAGCCCTCCGGATGGGCCATGCCGAAGTTCCGCCGGCCGCGCTCCTCCAGGGTGCGTCCTTTCTGATTGGCGACCACCCCAAGGCGCCGTCCGCCCAACCTGGCGAGCCCGATCACCATCGCCGCGTCGTCGCCCCCCTGTCGGTCACCGTGGAGCTCAATGAAGTCGTCGAGGCAGCGATTGATCAGATCCAGGGAATACGGTCTATCGGGATGTCTAGCCCCCTCTACCTGAGCCCACGCCGCGGCCTGCTCCTCGACGGTGGCGCTGCCATCGCCTTCAGTAGAGGTCATGCGGCGGACTTGTCGATGTCTCCCGGAGGAGCTGACAGCACCCGGAGCAACTGGGACAGCACCTCGCGTAACTGACGGCGGTCCACGACCTGGTCAATCAGCCCGCGAGCGTGGTGGAACTCGCTGGTCTGGAAGCCGGCGGGCAGCTGCTCATAGGTCGCCTGAGTGATCACTCTCGCCCCGGTGAACCCGATCATCGCCTTGGGCTCGGCCAGGATCACGTCGCCCAGAGCCGCGAAGCTGGCGATGCTGCCACCCATGGTGGGGTCGACCAGGATCGAGACAAACGGGAGGTGGCGCTCGGCCAGGTCATGAAGGGCCGAGACGCTCTTGGCCATCTGCATCAGGGAGAAGACCCCCTCCTGCATGCGGGCGCCTCCCGATGAGGTGACGCAGACGAACGGCATCCGGGCTTCGGCGCTGGCCTCGATGGCCCGGGCGAGGCGCTCGCCCACCGCGGTGGAAAGGCTACCTCCCAAGAATCCGAAGTCGAATGCCGCCAACCCAATCGGAATTGAACTGACGTGAGCCGCCCCGGTGAGAATTGCGTCGGGTAGGTGCTGGCGGAGCCGCGCTTCGTCCAGCCGATCTACGTAGGCTCTTGTGTCGAAGAAGCCCAGCCGGTCTCGGCCCTGAAGCCCGACATCCCACACCTTGAAGCTGCCGGGGTCGGCGAGTTGGCGGATCCGTTCGTGGGCGCTGATGCGGGCGTGGGCACCGCAGGCCGGGCAGACGTAGAGATTCGCCTCCGCCTCGGCCGTGGATCGACTGGAGCTGCAAACGGCGCAGACGACTGACCCGCTCTCCTGGGCCGCGGCGGCCTGGGGCGGGGTGTGGGTGGGGCTCGCCGACATCGTTTCCTCCCTCACGAGCTCAGCGCTCGAGGCACCGCACGGCAGCACGGCTCCGACGTCACCACTGACTCAAGCAGAGTCCCGTAGCACCCCGCAAGGTTACGGCCCCTACAAGATGAGTGAGGCTGGGCCGTAACCAGGGGGGCCATCCTGGCCTTGAATGCGTGTGGGGTTGCCCTGGTTCGGAGAGGCTGGCGCCATCGGCAGCAACGGGCTCCACCCGGGTTCGCCAGGTTGTCGGGTGATCGGGATTGGCACCGCTGTGCCCGGGTGTCGGGTGTCCAATTCTGAGATCGAAACCTTTCTCGAAACTTCAGACGAGTGGATCCAGTCCCGCACCGGAATCCGAGAACGGCGGGTAGCCGAGCCTGAACTCACGCTCTTGGAACTCGCCGCCCGGGCAGCAAGAGCGGCACTAGCTGCGGCGAGGATGGAGCCGACCTCGGTCGACACAGTCATCTGCTCAAGCAGCTCCCCGGACGCAACCTTTCCCTCCCTGGCCTGCCGACTGCAGGCGGAGCTCGGCTGTCCGCATGGACCTGCCTTCGATCTCCAGGCAGCCTGCTCCGGGGCGCTCTATGGGGTGGCCTTGGCCCAGTCGATGATCCAGAGCGGACTCAGCCGCATCGTCCTGGTGGTGGCCGCCGAGATCTTCAGCCGGGTGCTGGACTGGAACGATCGGTCGACCGCAGTCCTATTCGGTGACGGCGCCGGCGCCTTCCTGATCGGCGGCCACGACCAACAGGGGGCTGAGATCGTCGCCCTGGATCTGGGCGCAGACGGCGGCGGGGCGTGGGCTTTGGACACCATCCGCTACCGCCCGCCTGCGGAGACGCCATCGACCCCACTTCCCGAGTACGCCGCGTCCGACAGGGCCCTGGACCGGGTGGTCCACATGGACGGCCGGGAAGTATTCCGCTTCAGCACCAAGATCCTGGAGCAGATCGTGCTTCGACTCACAGGCGCGGCCGGGATCGAGCCGGACCAGATCTCCCTCATCGTGCCCCACCAGGCCAACTCTCGGATCCTTGGCACCGCCGCCGGGCGGCTCGGGGTGCCGTTCGAACGCTTCGCGTGCAACGTGGACCGCCTGGGCAACACCTCCTCCGCCTCGATCCCACTGGCGCTGGCGGAAGCTGAGCGCCAGGGACGCTGCCGCGACGGCGAACTGGTCTGTTTGGTAGCCTTCGGAGCCGGGCTGACTTGGGGCGGGGCTTTGCTGCGCTGGCAGCCGACTGGGGTGGTCATCGACGACCCCGGAGAACTGGAGCCTAGACGGCGGAGCGCGGGGCCGAAAGAGCAGCCCTCGCAGGAGCACGAGGAGATCTCCAGGTGAGCACACCGACGCCTTCCGATCGCCGCCGGGTGGCGGTGACGGGCATGGGGGCGGTGACTCCGCTGGCGGTGGGCGTGGAGCCCACTTGGGAGGGTCTGCTGGCCGGCCGCAACGGCATCGCCAGGATCCAGAGCTTCGACCCGGAGTCCTACGCCTCCCAGATGGCGGGCGAGGTCCGGGACTTCGACCCGGTCGACTTCATCGACCGCAAGCAGGCCAACCGGACCGCTCGCTTCACCCAGTTCGCTCTGGCCGCCACGGCAGAGGCAATGGAACAGTCCGGCCTCACGATCGACGATTCCAACCGATACGAGGTCGGAGTGATCGTCGGCTCGGGAATCGGCGGCCTCAAGGTCACAGAGGAGGCTAGCTACACGCTTAGGGATCGTGGTCCTCGAAGGCTCAGCCCCTTCACGGTCCCGATGATCCTGGCTGATATTGCGGCTGGCGAGATCGCGATGAAGCTACAGGCCTGCGGTCCCAATTTCGCTCTGATCTCCGCCTGCGCCACCGGCGCCCACGCGATCGGTGAAGCTGCCGAGATCATCCGCCGCGGCGACGCCGTCGCTTGCGTGGCCGGTGCCAGCGAGGCCTCGGTCACTCCTTTGGCGGTGGGGGCCTTCGCTGCTATGCGGGCTCTGTCTCAGCGCAACGATGACCCGGAGCATGCCAGTCGGCCCTTCGATAAGGGCCGAGACGGATTTGTGGTTGCTGAATCCTGCGGGATCGTGATCTTGGAGGAACTCGACCACGCCCGCCGCCGCGGAGCCCGCATCCTCGCCGAGGTGGTGGGCTACGGCGCCACCGCGGACGCTCACCACCTGACGGCGCCCGACCCCAGCGGCCGGGGAGCCCGCTACGCCATAAGGAGGGCCATCGAGAAAGCCGGTGCCCGTCCCGAGGATGTCGACTACATTAATGCCCACGGCACCTCTACCGAGCTCAACGATTCGGCGGAAACCTCGGCCATCAAGCAGGCCCTTGGGGAGGAGCGTGCCCGCCTCATACCGATCTCCTCCACCAAGTCAATGACCGGTCACAGCCTTGGTGGGGCAGGCGCCATCGAGTCGATCTTCTCGGTTATGGCTATCGTCGACGGGCGTGTGCCGCCGACCATTAACTTTCAGGATCCGGATCCAGAGTGTGACTTGGACTACGTGACCGAAGGGGCGCGCCGGGTGGACCCCAAGCTGGTGCTGAACAACTCCTTCGGATTCGGCGGCCACAACGCGTGTCTCGCATTCCGGCGTTTCTCGGAGTGACGAAGGCTTCCGCGGAGCGCTGAGCGTCGCGTCAGCAGTCCAGTCGGAGCCGTCGAGAGGGGAGGCGAGGATGTGCTCGCGGCACAAATGCGGTTCGTTATTCGCTGCACAGCTCATTACTCACGTTGGCGGTGCGCGTTGGAACCCCAGTAGGAGCTGGACTCCATAAGTGCTGATGTGATCTGGATCCGGCTGACTTAGATGCGATAATCGCCGATCGTGGACGAGTATCGGTCCGTCAACCTGGCAAACTGGGACGAGCGCGCGCCCGCCCACGCCAAGTCGCCCGACTACGCGGTCGACCGGTTCTTGAAAGACCCGACATACCTCAGCGACGTGGTGCGCTTCGACCGGCCGCAGCTGGGCAATATTCGCGGCGCGCGGGGCGTTCACCTCCAGTGCCACATCGGTACCGACACCGTCTCGCTGGCGCGGCTCGGAGCCCAGATGAGCGGCCTGGACTTCTCGCCCGCCGCTCTGCAGGAAGCGCGACGGTTGGCGACGGAGACGGCTGCCGACGTCAGTTTCGTTGAGGCTGATCTCTACGACGCAGTGACCGCTCTGGGAGCGGGGAGATTCGACCTCGTGTACACGGGGATTGGTGCCTTGTGCTGGCTTCCGGACATCGAAAGGTGGGCCGAGGTCGTTTCCACGTTGCTGGTCCCCGGGGGCCGACTATTCCTGCGCGAAGGTCATCCGATGTTGTGGGCGCTCGGAAACCCCCGTCCAGACGGCCTCCTGGCGGTGGAACACCCCTACTTCGGCAGGCCTGAGCCCACTCTTGATACCGACGAAGGCACGTACGTAGCGACAGATACGACGTTCGAGTACAACACTGCGTATGCGTGGAGCCACGGACTTGGGGAGATCGTGAGCGCCTTGCTAAGTCAGAGCCTGCGGATCACTGGACTAACCGAGCACGACAGCGTGCCCTGGAATGCGCTTCCTGGTCTGATGGAACAAGTAGAGGGTGGGGAATTCCGTTTAGCTGATCGCCCTTGGCGCCTCGCCCACAGTTACACCCTTCAGGCCGCTAAGGGGTCCGCTTCATAAGGTGGAGGACGACTCCCGAACGGGGTTATACACGGGCCTAGTTCGCTAGTCGGATTCCGTGGAAGGAGCTTGGGACGGTCGTCGATCGCGCCGTCGCCAGAGGCTAAGCGTTGCCGGAACACCAGGGAAAGGCTCCACTGCACGTGCCGGATAAACGGCCAACTGGCGAAACTCCTCTCGCAAGCCCTGAGGGCGGGCAGTTCGAAACCCATCGTCCCCCAACCACGCGACCGTATCGCCTGGATAGAAGGTCAAGCAGTCGCCAAGTGACGAGAAGAGTGGTGGCCAGCAGACAAAGAGTGCTCGCTCGCGATGGGCAGTGAGCACCGTCTGATCGGCCTCCAGGACCTCCGTCCAGGTGGAGGTGTCTGGGTGGTAGCGGTTAGTCCGGGAGCCGCCAGGGGGAGCTTGGTCGAAGGCGATGATGTCGGTGTTCATCTCCCGAAGCAGGTAAGCCCAATAGCCGGTACCTGCCCCAAGCTCGACCACGGGACCGAGGCTCCCAAGCNNTAAGTCGTGTGAACCTCGCGGCAGGGGCCGGAGCCGGTCGAGGCATTGGGTGAAGGAGTCATCGGACGACATTGAAGAGTCAGCCTAGCTCCCCGAAGGTTCCCGTTTGGCGATCCTGCCGTGAGCCACGCCTTTCATCGCCAACCAAGCACAGTCGTAATAATGCTTGGTGCCGTCCCTCGGCCGGCCCCCTTTCCGCACCTAAAGAAAGGCCGCCTTCGAAGTCAAAGTGNNGCAACCTTGGGATTAAGAGTCCGCCCACTTGTCGTCCGCCAACGTCTTGGGACATCCACCCTGAACTAGAAATGATGGAGTTACCTCGGCGCCACGTCCGCCACCGTCCGTCGGCGTACACTCGCGCTGCTGTCAAAATCGCTGTCAGCTGAAGGGATCCGAACTAGCCGTCGAGTCGACCACAGGACCCTCGAGTACCTCCAAACCAGGGGTCGAGGTACGTACCCACGGTCTCGCGCTCGCTGGGCAACAGCTCGCCCACCTCCATCGTGGCGATGCCCGAGGTGAACTAGGCGGCCACCTCTACGCTCGTCATCGCGTAGAAGAATCGCCACCCGCCGCAAGACGCGGTGACGACTCCGCGCCGCGTCCGATCCGCCGCTGGTGGATGGTGCCCTCGCCCGCTCCACGCCGTCGCATACGGGAGCCAGTTGGGCGAGGGCTCACAAGCTGACTTAGCCGGCGTCGCGCTGTCCTTAGCTCCTCTCGCCTCCTCCCCTCCAACCCCACCTCGTAACCCGCCCCAACCTCGCAGTTCAGGTAGCCAGCACCGGGCCGCAACATTACGCGAGGGGAGTGCGTAAGTTGGGTTGGAGCCCAGCCGGGAGAGGCAAGGGAGGCAGCCGAGCTAGTCAGCTCCAACGCCAATCTCCACAGTGGCCACAGAGCGTGGCGGGCAGTGATGCGGCCGCGCAATCGCCACATAGAGGCGCAGTGGGTGCGGGCGTGCGTCGAGCTCGCCGCTGCTCATGTTCTACCCGGCCTCCTTGGATCAGCGGCGTGGTCGATCCCGCCGGCCCTATCCTCGGAGCCCGGTGTCAGACCGGTGAGTTCCAGCATGACGCGGTGGGCCGAGGCAGGAGGTTCCAAATCCCAACCCGGGCGCGGCCCGCAGCGTCGGAGTAATGGCCGCAGTGCGCTCTAAGGAAGTGCAAACTGCCGACCGCTACTGCCTCCCCCCCACGACGACCCATAGCGGGGCGCGAGCAATCCCCTACCAGCTGACCGGGGCATCCCGTAAGGGCCCACCAGCCGCCAATCGGAGCGACACCTCTCCGAGCGATTCGCGCATCGCGTTCGTGCAGCTCGCGCGGCGACTTTCTCATGTAGAGAATTGAAGTCAAACGGAGCGTATTTCATAATGTTTTTTCACGAAGCGCTTTTTTTTACAAACGCTTGTCCCAGTCCAGCCTCAGGTCGGAGCGCCATCTCGGCCTCGTAACCGAACCTCATAGGCCCCCCGGGAACCGCCGCACGCCAGCGGAGTCCCAGTCCCGGCGTGCCACCTTCCGAAAGGGAGCTGGACTACCTACCATCAGATCTTGGCGGCGGCCGTGATCATGGCCTCGAACAACTCGCGCCTCGGGCCGCGCGGTTCTGAGTACGCGGCACGACTCTGGCGCAGCCCAAGTGACAGCAGCGACTCAATGAGCTTGTAGCTCAATGGGCCAGGGTTAAGGACTGGAACTGGGAGGTGGCCCGCCAGATATGCGTGCGCCTCGTGCATCGAAGTGGAACCGAGACAGATCACGTCCGCACCATCCCGAATGCACTCCTCACCCGCCTTAACCAACTTTGGAAGCACCGTCTCCGCCTTGCCTTCAAGGAGGGTTCTGAGATCAGGCTCGACTCCCTCAGGCCACCGAATCGAAACGCATCTGTCCTCAAGACCCAACTCTCGCAGGGTGACCCGGTAGCCCGATTCCCACGCGCCCCAAAGCGTCAGGACGGAAAAGCGGCGCCCGAGCATGAGCGCCGTGAGGAATGAAACGCGACCCGGTCCAACTACTGGGATGTTCAAAATCGATCTCAGAACACTAACCCCACTGTCACTCATCGTGTCAACGCAGACCCCGTCGTACCCTTCGATCTCCGCCCTCATGCCAGCCTCCGTCACTGCCACCTCCGCGAGTAAGGAGTCGTGATAGCTGTCGAAGTAGCCTGGTCCCACCTTTACTGAGCGAAACTCGAAGCTGACGTCGGGACCCACCTCGAGTTCGGCCAGTTGGCTCTGGCGCCGCGCGATATCATCTTTATCCAATGGAATGGGCACAATTACCAATATTCGCCGCACTTTCCCCTCCTCACTCTGCACTCGATGTGTGGCTGCCACTCGAGACCCCAACACGGTAAGGGCCTCAAGTTGACCCGTACCTCCCAACTGGCGAAGCTGCGGTGGCTCTCGTAAGTGATCACCGACCCGAGGCTTTTGTCCTCTGCATGCGCGGCAAGGATTAGACACTCCTGGCCCGAGAAGTCCGCGACTCCCCAAGTTGGTAGCTGGATGCCGAATTCCATATAGATTTCCTACTATCTATACATCCGATCTATTCTCCCTGTCGCGCCGGCTCATCCAACCGCGTACTCTCGCCGGGGCACCCGGACGCGATCTGCTCAAACCTCTGCGCGAGTCCATCACCAGATATGCCCTCCATCAGCAGGAGACTGATGAGGATGTGCGCCTTTGCTGAACTGAGGATTCCCCCAGACATCAGTCCGCGCGCGCGTAGATCTAATTCGTCGCCGACGCCTGAGTACGTCGCTCTTAGGACCTCGCCGGACGCAACCCGCGTCGAGATCACGACAGGAACCGTCGCACACAGGCCGCCGAGCTGGGCAACGACAGCGGCAGGCACGTGGCCACCGCCAAAGCCTTCGACGATTAGCGCATCGCACCCTAAGGACCCTAGCGCGGCAACCAGGTTTTCGTCAGATCCGAGGGACATCCGCGCAATCACCACAACCGGGGGCCTGCGGTCCGTAAGCTTGACGTGGTACTCGGTACCCGGTCTCAGGCCGATCCGAACCCGGTCCTCGGCCAGCCAACCGACTGGGCCAACGGGCCGCGACTGAAAGGCACTCAAGCTGGATACGTGAGCCTTCTCAACAAATCTCGCTGCATGAATCGCGTCGTCGAAAACCACCAATGTCCCTAGGCCTCTTGCGCTCGGACATCTAGCCACTCGGATCGCGCTAACCAGATTAGCTAGCCCGTCGGTCACGAGCGCCCCATGAGGGCGCATCGCGCCGGTGACGACTACCGGTGCCCTTGATTCCACCAAAAGGTCCAATGCAAACGCCGCCTCTTCTAGCGTATCTGTTCCGAGAGCTACGACCACTCCGACCGAGCCGCTGTCAATCTCGCGTCTGACCGTGGCGGCTAGGTCGATCAGGTCCCTCAGCGTGATGTCATCAGACCGCTTGGACATCGCGCTGACGGTACGTATCTCGCCCAGCTCCGCGGCCACGGGCAGGCTCCGCAGCAAATCTGCCGCATGCAATGTGGGGCCTGCGGCGAGGCCGCCTCCTGGACCCACCTCGCTGATCGTTCCCCCTGTACTAATGAGAGATATGGTTGAACTCATCCCCGTGCGCATCTAGATGCGAATTCGGTAATCAAGGTACCTTCCAGCGGGACTGTTCCCGACCACTTCGCCGTCCTGCATCACCAGTTCCCCTCTCAGGAATGTCATTGTCGGAACACCGCGAACTACCCGCCCCTCCCACAACGAATAGTCGGACTTCCCACGGTACCGGGAGACCCCAAGACGCATTTCTCTCTCTGGATCTAGTATGGCTATGTCCGCATCCGCGCCAGGCGCTATCACCCCCTTTTGCGGGTACAAGCCAAATCGCCGAGCCGCATTTTCGGAGAGTAACCGAGACAGCATCGGCGCATCGATGCGCCCCCGCACTACCCCCTCATCCCACAACAAAGGCAGCATATCCGCAAATTGCACGTTTACACCTACACGGCAGTCCCAGAAATCTCCTTGTTCCTTGAAGCGAGACGAATATGTAAGGCTGTCTGTGCCTACGATCGTAATGGAACCTTCCTGAACACCACGCCATAGCCGCTGTCGATCTGCCTCCTGCCGAAGGGGCGGTTGTATCTTTGCCTTACCCCCCATTCCAGCCGCGTCCATTTGTTGTGCCGTGGTGCAGAGAAACAGACAAAGGGTCTCTCCCACAACCGGCAGTCCTCGACCCCGCAACCACTGCAGAAGGTCTACTGTAAGGGCCGAACTCACGTGCACGACATAGAGAGGAACACCTGCGCTCGCCGCGGTGAAGGCGTAGGTGTATACCTGAGCACTTTCAGCCCACTCCGGACTGGACGCGGACCAAGCTGTCAGCACATCTTGTGTTTCCTGCTCGGTGCGCAGGCGGCCGGCCAAGATCGCGCGGACGTAGGGCTCCTCGGCGTGAATTGCTGCGAAGCCGGGTGCGCCGCCAGCGGCTATTGCCTCGCACGCCTCGAAGAAAAGCCCGGGAGTAATCCCGCTCGCGTCTTGCCCGAAGGCCTCCGCCTGCTCGCCCATGTAGCCGGTGAAGAACTTGAACGAAACACCACCCTTACTCATCACATACGGGATATCCCGAACGTGGGATGAGTTTCCGACAACGGATGTGATCTTATAGTCGACCCACGAGCGTCCTTTACCACACGAAAGAGCTCGGTCGAATCGCTCTCGCAGCGGCTCGCTTCCCTCCATAGTCGTTGTCGCTATGGTGGTCACTCCGCCAAGGAGGCAATCGCGGCTATTGTGTAGAAAATCGTCCCTCATCTGATCATCACCGATCCTGTCCCCGACCCCCAAGTGCACATGCGGATCAATGAGGCCCGGAAGGACGACTAGTCCGTCCGCATGAAATTCTCTCATCGCCCGAGGCAGCGTGTCGGGAGCCGCCACTTCGACGATACGACCACTCTGAATCCCTACGTCTGCGAAGCGCGGGCCTGACGGCGTCACGACTAGGCCCCGCCGAATCACTGTGGCAAGTCTCATCTGAAGTCCTCACACAGTGTACACTCCGGGCTCAACTTCCTTCAGACCGTCCTCATCACCTGACTATTTCGCCTTCTACATCCCTGGCCCATAGAGTGACCAGTTGCCAGGGAATCGATTTTTGCGATTCTCTGATAGAGGAGCAGTATTCGAGAACGATCGGAGAGTCGCTGTTTCTCGCCGTCGCCGAGGTAGGGCGCCTCGCCCGGGACCGGTAGCGTATCGTGGGCCACCTGATCGCTTGACTCTGTCACAGTATGCTTTGAGATCGTCGCGTAGTGGCGCCCCGCCACGCCGGCCCTCGCTACGTCGGACGCCAACATACGATGTCCCGACTTGCACGGAACAACGGATCCCGCTCCTCCCGCACTAGCTGTATCGCGCGGAAGTCACGAATCGCTCGACAGAGTTGGCTGCGGTGCGAGCCGTAGACCGTCAGTGGTCGCCTGAGACCACTCTCTCATACCCGCTCACACCCGAGGTGCGTCGCCCGAGTGGTCATGGCGCCGCTCCCACACGTGCACCCCACGTCGGAAGCCTCGGGGGTGGGCGTTCCGACCGCCGCTGACTGCCGATAGGATCTCTGCTCACGCGGGCCGACCCTGTGCTGCGATCGGAGGATCCGACTCTCCGTGATAGTGACCGACTCGCGTTGCGAGAAAATAGTAAAGCAAGGAGGCCACAATGGCGCCCACGATCCAGGAGATGTCTCCGCCGCCAAGCCTGTGCGCGAGGGGGCCTTCATAATACGCAGTGTCGAGGAACGGAATCTCGATAAGGATGGTGAAAAGAAAGACCCCTATGGTGAGCCAATTGATACCGCCGTAGATACCATCGATCTTAAAGAATTCGCTGATTGCATAGTGTCCCCGTCGCACCAGGTAAAAGTCTGTAAGGTTGATCGCAGTCCACGGGATGAGGACGACCAGAACGTAAACGAGGAAATTTTCGAGGTTGGTCAGGAAGTTTGCGGTCGCTAGGAACGCTATGACAGTGCTCACAACTGTGATTACGGTCGTGAAGATAATTCGAAGAGTCGCACCGGAGGCGCGAGTCCCAGTGGGAGAGATTGCGGTCAGAACAGTTAGGAATGCCCCGTAGGGATTCTCATAGTTCGAGGCATACACTCCGAGCACTAGGATCAGCAAGACCAGCCATTCGGCGCCGAGAGGGAAGAGCGATGCGAAATAACCGCTCGCGTTCGCATCGAAGGCATGCGACGCGATTGCAGCTGCGATAGCTCCCAGGCTCATGGCCCAGATTGACCCGCCCACCGAGCCCACGTACGTGTACCAAAACGTTCGCGTACTTGGTGTGGAAACGGGCAGGTACCTCGAGTAGTCAGAGACATAAGGAGCATACGTGATCTGCCACGAAGCGAAGACGGAGATTGACAGAAGGATCGTGCCATAAGCCGCCGGCGACGACACGAGGTGCGCCGCCGGAAGCAGGGTCAACAGTCTAATCGTCAGCGCTACAAACAGAAGGACCGACAGCACCGAGATGATGCGATTGTAGCGGTGGAACAGGTCGTATCCAAACCATGTCATACCCAGCATAATCGCGGCAGAGATGATCATGGCTACTTGAACCGGCATATGAGTCAGTGCCGACAGCGCCTGCCCTCCGACGACTATGCCGAGGACGAAGTAGCCAATGTACAAGACAAGCACTACCAGGAGGGGGAGAAGTGCTCCGTAGAATCCGAATTGGGCGCGGCTCTGAATCATCTGCGGCATACCGAGCCTCGGCCCTTGGACCGAGTGATACGCCATGAAGAGGCCACCAAAGACGTTGCCAATCACTATAGTGAGAATCGCCCACTGGAGGTCAAGGCCGAAAGCGATCGTGAGAGCACCAGTCACGGCCGCGACTACCGTCACGGTGGATGCTCCCCAGAACGTCAATAGTGTGTTCGGCCGGCCGTGGCGCTCGTCGGGAGGAATGTAGTCGATCCCCCGCTTCTCGAGCCCCAGTTGGGTCTCCACGGCAACCAGCCTCTGCTCAGGCGAAGCCTCCGGGTGCTTCATGTCTCAATCCCCTCCAAGAAGCGCTTTCTCCACCCTACCGGGGGGGCAGATTTGCTACCGTTCGGTGCGGAGCATGCGAAGCGCATGATAGGCTGCCGGATGTAGTTAAGCAATGGGGTCCGGTCACTTCTCGCTGGGCTTCGAGAGGGGAGTGTTCGGGCTTCGACGGTCGACGGCTCCGCCAGGCTCCCAGGCCATGCCTTGAGGCGGCGCCGTGCTTATCGCTACACGACCGCGGGTGGCGCGTCTGGCGCTCAATCGGAATTCCGATGGGCGCTGGCTGGCTGCGACGCCCGGGCGATCCGCTTTGGATCCGAGACCGAACACGCCTCTCGGAGCGGACCGAGTGACACGCATACGCGTTCAGAGGCAACGCACGGTCGACGAGTTTCGGCATCTCTCGCCTGCTCAGGCCAGACGCCGCGCGTCGCCGGATGACGATTGCGCCGACGACGCTGGGGCCCAGAGTCGCGTAGCGAGCCGGTCACCGGGAGGATGAATCGGGCGCTAGAGGAGATCGACACTGACTCCGGCGCCCGTTACCAGGCACTACTCGCCAGGGCAGAGAGGCCCGGTGTCGGCGGTTTCGAGCGCGCCGATTGGCATCGGGATTTGATCTCAGACGGTTAGGCCCCTGCCCATTCCTCTCGGGCTCTAACAAGAGCCCGCAGCTCCCTGTCCCCACGTGCTGAGCGCCGATTCAGTTCCAACACGGACCCGTCTATATGTATAGCCAAGATCAAGGCGTGCAAAATTGACTTCCCCCAGCCCGGCCGACCGGGCGAGCGTCTCAGGCCTCAAAGTGGAACGGCGGAGGCTCGGGAGACCCACTTCGCTAAGGCCGTCATCGATCTCTCCAGGGCACGGTCGAGACCTATCTACGGTGGAGCTCTCCTTTGACGCCTGCCAAAGCTGGGCGGGGGGAAAGAAGCACTCTTCATGGTCGGGCGGAGCCACCTAAGCCACCATCACGGACTTGTCCCACCAGCCGCCTCCAGTCCCAAGTCGGACAGAATCGCCTCGGTGTCCTGGCCTAGACTCGGGCTCGAGGTTAGGAACTCCCGCGGCTGGTCAGAGAATCGCGCTGGCTGAGGAATGATGCTCATGGTGCCCGCTCGCGGGTGCGCGACGCGCACCACGGATGCGCGCTCTTTCACCTGCTCACTGCTAAGAGCCTGCTTGAGATCCCAGATTGCGGATGCTGCCACTCCACTCTCCCTTGCCGACTCAACTACTTGAGTCACTGTCTTCCTGCTGCTCCAGGCCTCGATGAACGCTCGTAGCTCTCGCTCATGGAGCGTGCGAGCCTCGTCGCTGCAGAACCTCTCGTCCGTACACCACTCCGGGTGGTCGAGGAGCGAAGCGAGGCGTGCAAAAGACTTATCGTTAGCCACAGCCAGCACTACTAGTCCATCCGAGGCCTGGTACGTGTCAAACGGTGTCGACACAGGGTGGCGGTTGCCCACTCTACCTGGCGCGACACCAGTTGCGTTGACCTGGCTGAGCGCTGTCACTTCGACCGCCATCAGACAATCCAGCATGGCCAGATCAATGTGCGTCCCTCTACCTGTCCTCTCCCGATCGAAGAGTCCTACCATGATCGCCCAAGCAGCAAAGAGTCCAGCTACGATGTCCCCAAGAGATTCTCCCGCTCTTGTTGGAGGTCCGTCTGGCCAGCCGGTGATGCTCATAAGTCCCGACATGGCCTGGACCACGATGTCATACGCCGGCAGATTGGCCAGTGGGCCTTCTTGCCCGAACCCCGAGATGCTCACGTAAACCAAACCCGGGTTGCGCACGGTAAGGGTCGGATAGTCGATGCCGAGCCGCGCGGCCACACCAGGACGGAAGTTCTCCACTAACACGTCGCAGCTTTCAACTAGTCTTCTGATCGCTGCCTGGCCCTTGGGATCCTTTAGGTCGAGCGTGACGCTCTTCTTGCCGCGATTGAGAAGGGCAAAATACAGGCTCTCACCGTTTTTGAAGGGCCCCAGCGATCGGGCGTCGTCGCCACCGTGAGGCGCCTCGATCTTAATTACTTCAGCGCCTAGGTCCGCTAGGAGCACCGTGCAGTAAGGTCCCGACAGGACCCGAGAAAGGTCCAACACGCGGATCCCTGATAACTTACCCAATTGGTCCCACCTGCTAAGAGTAGTTCTTACTAGGCACCGACAGCAGGACAGCAATCCCGTCGGTCTGCTCCCGTTACCGCCCATCACTTACGCTGTCGAAGCTCTGCAGCAAATCGCGGGTCACGGCGAGAAGCTGAATCTGTGACGTCCCTTCAAAAATCCGCAAAATACGACAGTCGCGATATAAGCGTTCGATCTCCAGTTCCCGCATGTATCCTGCCCCGCCATGAATCTGTAGCGCCTTGTCCACTACTGAAAAACAGCCTTCGCTTGCAATGTACTTCGCAATCGCGGCAATACGCCGGATGTCTCGCGTAGCATCCTTGGCTTGGGCAGCCTCTCTCGTCACGGCCCGTGCAGCAGCCACAGTGACAGCCATCTCGCCGAGCAGAAGTTGGACTGCCTGCATGTCCCGCAGTGGTGTGCCGAACTGGCGACGACTCGTAGCGTACTCTGTAGCCAGCCGGAGAGCTCGGAGTGCTATGCCGCAGCCCATCGCAGCGATATCGATCCGACCAGGATTGAGCGTAGTCAATGCGATGATTCCGCCTGCCCCCTCGCTTCCTAGAAGAGCCTCAGACGGAAGGGTAACGCCCTCAAAGTACATCGTGTAGGTGGGGGCAGCGCGAATACCGCACTTCTCTTGCGCCGGTGAGAAGGTCACTCCCGGCAGACCAGCAGGCACAATGAATGCGCTAATGCCACGGAATCCGGCGGACGGAGTTGTCTTGGCGAACACGATCAGTACCGAGGCTTCCTTGGCGTTGCTGATGAACGTCTTTGTTCCGCTGAGCTTCCAGTCTTTTGCCGTCCTGACGGCGTGCATGCGCATGGAGCCAATGTCCGACCCGGCCTCCGGCTCGGTCAGGGCGAACGCTCCCAAACCCCGGCCGGCGGCGAGATCGATTAGGTGCTCTCTCTTCTGTCGGTCTGAGCCGAAGAGTAGCAAGGCTTCAATCGCAAGGTAGTGGGCGGTATAGATGGATGCCAGGGCGGCGTCTCCCCAAGCGATCTCCTCGATCGCGGCGGTACGGACCGTTGCGGGCAAGCTCACCCCGCCAAACTCGGCGGGCACGCCGATACCCATCACATCCAGTCGCCCTAGTTCGTCAATCAGGGTGCGGGGGAACTCTGAAGTCTGGTCGCGCCCAGCAGCCCCCGGCATGACCTTGGCACTCACGAACTCGCGGATAGACATCCGAAGCTCCTCTTCGGCCAGGCTTGCCTCGCCGACCTGAGCTTGGGAACCGGGTAACGACCCAGCCTTTGTCACTCTGATCTCCTCTTCACATTGGGACGCTCAGTAGACGGCAATGCATCTTTACCACGGCAGGCTTGAGCGATATGCCACTGGTCACCTCGCTCGGTACCGACCGGCTCTCTGAACACGAGACAGGACCGCCGGCTGCCTCCCCGACCTAGCCCCGCCCAACGGACGGCGCCTCCATCAGCTCCAAGCCGATACCGTCTGGGTCGCACAAATAGGCAACTCTACCACCGCTATTCCGCCCGACAGTGATGTCGACCGGAGCGCTCCCAAGTACCGTCACGCCGAGGCTCCGCAGCCTAGCGACCTCTCTGTCCAGATCCACTGTAAGCAAAGAAAAGTGTCCGTTGCCGACCGTGAAGAACGCCGTTTCCTGGAGCCGCATGGGAGGATTGAGGTATTCGAGCAATTCCAGCGTCTCAGACGTCCCTGGCAGCTCGAATAGCGCCGCCACCATGCGGCATTGTGCATGTCCTAGCATTTCCGAAAGGTAGGGTCCGTCCGAGACGAACCGAGAAGCAGGGCCATATCCAAAGACGCTAGTGTAGAAGTCCACGGACCTCTCGAGGTTTGACACTGCGAACCCAAAATGCTGGATCGTCCGAAAGCCACTCACGGTTGATTGTCCGGTCGTTGACATTTGGGCTTACCCCAGATGGCGTCGTATGCGTGGGCCAGCCACCCCGTGTCCCACTGTTGTCATCAATTCCCCTTCAACTACCTATGGACAGTCGAGGCGTGGCGAACACTCATGCCTCCGCCACCAGCCGCCGGATTATCGTCTCGTTTCCGGCGGCCAGCTGCCCTAGCCACCGACGCTATCTCGTCGCCAGCGCCATGAAAGTGTCCTGCGCATCTGCACGGAGGCCCAAGCCCCAGACTCCTGCACCCCAGCTTGCTCCCTAACTCCCCGACGTCTGAGCACTGCGTTCCTTATCCGCTTGGCTTTGACCCTTACGGCGCGGCTGTGAACCTATCCGAACGCCGTCGTCATGAACTGACGGCTTTGGGCCGGATCGCGCTGTGGGCAGCTTGGTTCCCGCGGTGGTCAATCCCAACTCGGAGGTGGTAGCGCTCGTTCCGTGCACAAGGTCGCGCCAAAACTCCAGCGCAGCCCGCTCAAGGGCTACACCGAGCACAAGTGGCACGAGGCGATTACTGAGCTCAGGAATCGCCGAATACCTGCTCTGCATAAGCTCGTACTCTCTAAGCCGATCCTCGTGCGCTGTCACCTGACGTTGCGCAAGATGCACAATGTCAATTGGGTCACCTAACTCGCTGAAGAAAAGCTTCAACTCCGCCTCACTTCGAAGCTGAAAATGGTCTGCGGATGACTGACGGATCCAGTCCCGAAGGGCTGCAAGGCCCTCTCGAGTGATCCTATATGTTCGTCGGCGCCGTCCTTCCGCCTCCTGACTGACCTGCAGCAGCCCGCGACGGGCAAGACGAGCAGGCTCATCGTATAGCTGGGTGTGCGGGAACCGCCAGAAGTATCCGACTGAGCGAGCGACCGCTCGCTTCAGATCGTAAGGAGTCGAAGGTCCTCGCAAGGCCACCATACCCAACACGGTATAGGAAGTGGGTGTCAGCTTCTCGCTTCGCCCCTGTTTTGGGTCTGTGGATAGCCGATCCACGGTTGGGGTACTTGATGATGCACGTTGACCCAGCCCAGAGCTCATCGCGCGCTCCTTGCGACTCGTGATTCCGGTTCCGCCCACGCCAGAGAGGCCGGGCCACGGTGGTGGCTCGACGGGCGCAAGCCGTGGCTACATCGGCGCCGCAGAGGGCGCACTTTGGTGAGTCGTGGGTCGACCTCATGGAACTGTCCCGAGGCAGTCTCCACGGGTGAGTAACGCCGAAGCTGGGCGGCTTGGCATCCCGACGCCGAGCGGTGAGCCGAGTGTCGCGCACCCTCCTCATCCATGCGGGTGTTGCCGACCGTCGGGAGGCACAGGGGGCTTGACACGGACATGACCTCTATTATATCTTCTGAATGCTTCGTAGCGGATGATCCGGGCCGGAAGAACGAGGCAATCGGCCTCCTGAGCGGTCGTATGAGGTCCATGAGTCGTTCAGTTCAAGTTTAGGAGGACGTGAACTCCAGTTGAAGCGGTGCACGGGTCAGTGGGGCCGGCTTGCCTCGTCGACTTGCCGGCGCAGCCCCGTCGGCATACGCGGGATGGATGTGATGCTCGTGTCCGGAGTTGCCTGGTGGGAGTCTCACCCGGCAGGAGTTCACCTCGTGGTTCCCGTAGTCGCCGGTTTGGGGGACGTTGGAGCTTCATCTGCACTAGCCACAAAGTTCTCGTCGTTGCCGCATATCATGACTTCAGGCAAGGTACTCGGTGGACGTACATGGACCACAAGCCTAATCAGAATATGCTCGCTCTGTACCTGACGCGCGGCGGCGCCGGCAGTGGCTACCACGTTGCGATCTTGTCCACCAATGTACCCGAGTGGATTCGGGTTTGTTGTCCTGCGGCCAACCAGGGGGCAGCTCTAGCCACTATCAATCCGCCGCGCAGGACAACGGAAGCTGCCCACACCCAGCGTTTGGCCGGTGAGTCGACGCCCTCGAGGGAATCACAGTCCCGCCGGCGCAACTGCGGGGCGGTCCGCCCGCCAATTGAGAGCTTCTATGGTCAAGGATAACGACGGTAGCCCAGACATCCGTAGAACGGTCAGATCTCCTCGAGGTTCCACACGCTCTTGCAAAGGATGGGAGCAAGAGGCAGCGCTTCGTATGCTGATGAACAACCTTGATCCAGACGTGGCTGAGCGCCCCGAGGATCTGGTCGTCTACGGCTCTGGAAAGGCCGCCCGCAGTTGGTCAGCCTACGAAGTGATTGTAAGCGCGCTTAGGCACCTCGGGAACGACGAGACGCTGCTCATTCAATCAGGCAAGGCCGCGGGCATCTGGCCCACCCACGAGTGGGCTCCTCGCGTAGTCATAGCTAACTCGAACCTTGTGCCCCACTGGGCAACGTGGGACGAGTTTCATCGCCTTGAAGCAGCGGGTCTCACTATGTACGGTCAAATGACCGCCGGGTCCTGGATGTATGTGGGCAGCCAAGCACTCCTAGAGACAACCTTCGAGACATTTGCCTCTGTCGCTAGTAAGCGTCCCAACGCGTCTCTGGAAGGCACGCTCACTCTCACCGCGGGGCTTGGCGGCGCTGGAGGGGCCCAACCCCTAGCGGTCACCATGAACGGGGGCGCTGTGATCTGCGCAGACGTCGATGCCAATGCCATCGCTCGGAGAATCCAGATTGGATATCTCGACGCTAAAGCGTCAAGCTTAGACGACGCCGTTAAGATGGCTTCCACTGCGAAATTCGAGAGACGGCCACTTTCTGTTGGAGTCGTTGCCAACGCAGTTGATGCACTGCAACGACTAGCAGACATGGAGGTCGAAGTAGACATCGTAACTGACCAAACGCCGGCACACGATCCGCTGGCATACGTCCCCGCTGGTCTCGCCCTGTCCGATGCTCTTCATCTACGCAGGACGCGGCCAGAGGAGTACGTGCGACGCAGCCGGGAGAGTATGTGCGACCACGTGGCGAACATGGTGGCCTGGATGGACAAGGGAGCCGAAGTCTTTGAGTACGGCAACGGACTCCGGCGTCAAGCCAAGGAAGGCGGATACGAGCGCGCATTCTCCTTCCCGGGATTCGTGTCCGCGTACATTAGACCCCTTTTTCTCGAGGGCAGGGGTCCCTTCCGATGGGTAGCCCTTAGCGGAGATGACCGTGATATCGTCACGACAGATGAGGTAGTACTCACGGAGCTGGCCGATAGCGAACTGGTCGTACGGTGGCTTCGTGAAGCGAGGCGGCGGGTACACTTTCAAGGTCTGCCTGCGCGCGTGTGCTGGCTAGGGTTGGGGGAGCGAGATCGAGTCGGCGCCCGATTCAATGCGATGGTCGCCGAGGGCACACTTCGTGGCCCGATAGTCTTGTGCAGGGGTCACGAAGACTCAGGTTCAGTTGCCGCGCCCGATCGCGAGACAGAATCGATGCTGGATGGAAGTGATGCTATTGCGGACTGGCCCCTTCTCAACGCTCTATTGAACACTGCCAGCGGAGGTACTTGGGTGAGTATTCACGATGGAGGCGGCGTGGGCATCGGTCGCTCAGTCCACGCTGGAGTCGCGGTGGTGGCCGATGGGACTGCGTTAGCGAAGCAGAAGCTTGAACGTGTGCTTCGCAACGATCCAGGGTTGGGTGTTTATCGGCATGCCGACGCTGGCTATGAGATAGCGCGAAAGCTGGCGAAGAAGAACGGGCTGATCGACAGCTGAGCGGAGTCTCCGCCGAATCCGTCGCCATAGACGCTCATGCATCATGGGGGGCCGAGACTAGAACCACGGCGCTGTCAGCGCAATCGATCAGGCGAGGCATGGTCTAACGACAGCTTTCGAACGGTTTCCCTGCGACGATATCTCCCGGGAAGCTGCCGCCTGCATGCCTAGACCGGCAGGGCCACGTGACGGTAGCCCGCTCAGCAGTCCGGTTGATGTGGACCCTGACCGTCCGAGCTACCACCGTCACGAGCGAGACACTTGATCGCCTCCCGATCACTCGGCACACAGCGCGGCGATCTCGTACGCTGATCAAGGCTCCCCGATCACCTCAGCCGTCGCGACCGATCTCGCCGGCGTCGGGCTCGGGGACACCCCGGTTGCGGACCGTCCCAGGAGTTGGTGATCGTCGTGGAGGATGTTGGCGGGCACAGGGGGCATGTTGGCCGGGCTCGTCGCAAGCCTGAGTAACCGACCGAGGCTAGCACCAAAGTGAGTCCGGCCGAGGTCCTAACATAGCGGCGATGCGGCCGGGTCATGACGAATCGAACGCCCGATTACCTGATGTCTGAAATCGGGCAAGGGAAGCACTCCATCAGTCGTGCCGGCCGTGTAGATCGAACTGGGGAAGATGACCTACCCGATGTTTCTAGTCGGGCATTGGCTAGATTGACCAGAGCATCACCTTCGTCTAGTTAGGAAGGCGGGTTCAATTCCGAAGTCGCAAATCGGACAAGTGCACTGACTCTGGATCAGGCAACCGGCGGTTCGAATCTCCAGCCCCAGCCACCCAATTTGCGAGCACGCACTACCCCTGGTCTACCGCTACGGCAACCCGCTGCAACTGGGCTGGTACGAAGTGCGACTCAGCGGCACTCGCTGAGATTCGATAGTGGTTTCCACGGAAGGACTCGCACCTCCGACACGGGATTTGGCAAACCACGCGCTTTGAGATCGAGGATTGGCTGTCTTGAAGAGAGCGTGCAGCGGCTCCCACGTGACAAAAGACGCCGGTGAACTGCCAGTGCGCCGAGCTCGCTCAGGCGTCTCCCAACAGCCTGTCCATCTGGTCGGCGGCGTCCGTCAGGAGGGTGGGTAGCACATGGCTGTAGGTGTTCATGGTCAGGCTGATCTGCGAGTGGCCCAGGATCTCCATCACCACCCGCGGGCTGACTCCTCTCACGAGCAGCAGGGACGCGCACGCGTGACGCAGATCGTGGAAGCGCTGGCGGCGCAACCCCGCGCGCGCGAGATGTCGCTGCAGCGCCGCCGTTACCCCGGAGGCGTCGAGGGGCTGCCCAGTCGCGGTCGCGAACACCAGGCCCTGCTCTTGCCAGAGCTCTCCGGCGAACGCGGCCTCGTCCCGCTGCCCGGCGCGGTGACGGGTCAGAGCGGCCCTGGCGACCGATGGCAGCGCCACGGTGCGTCGGCTGCGAGCTGACTTGGGCTCCACCAAGTGGTACTCGTGGTCGAATCTCTGCAGCGCATGCCGGACACGCAGCGATCCGGATCCCAGGTCAAGATCCGTCCAGGTCAGCCCCAACAGCTCGCCCTGGCGCAGGCCTACGGTGACCGCCAAGACGTAGAGGGCCTCCAAGCGGTCGTGTCGGACAGCCTCCAACAGGCGTCGCACCTCATCGGGGTCGAGTGGCTCCACTTCGTAGCGCGCGCCTTTCGGGGGACGGACCAGTGCTGCGGCGTTGCGGCCGATCAGGCCCCACCGCAAGGCGTCGTTGAGCGCCCGTCGCAGGACAGCACGGAGGTACGCGACGCGCCGGGCGGACAAGCCCGCCGCCAGTTTGCGGTTCATCATCGCCTGAACGTCGGCCGGCGTCAGGCGGGCCAGACGGACGTGGCCGAGTTCCGGCACCAAGTGCCCTCTGACGATCGATTCGTAACTAATGTAGGTCAAGGGGCGCAGGCTCGGCTTAGCGTTGCTTTCCAGCCAATCCGTCAGGTAGCGGCCCACCGTCTGGCGCTCGGACGGGATCGGGGTGTTCTCCTGCACCGCCTTCAGATCACCGGTCAGCTGCGCGGCTGCCTGGGCCCTCGTGCCGGCGTACCGGTAGATCCGTTGGCCCGAAGCCTGCGTCACGGAGGCGACCCAGCGGCCATCGCGCCGCTGGTACACGCTCCCTTCCCGGTTGCCACGCCGGCCGCCCCGCGTCCGCACTCGTTCGGACTGGTTCGCGCTCCGGTGACTGCGGTTGCTGTCAAAACTGCTGTCACCCGGCGCGTTCCGTTCAGTTGTCACAGCTCTCAGGTTACCATTCTGAGTTCAACACGTGGTGCCCGCAGCAGGACTCGAACCTGCAACCTTGGGATTAAGAGTCCCCTGCTCTAACCAGTTGAGCCATGCGGGCCAGTCCCCGCGGAGAGTTTACTGGGTGGGCCGAGATCGGTGAACGCATCGCTGGGAGCGCCCCTCCAACCTGGAGACCTCCGCTGCTAGAAGTCGTCCAGGCACCAAGGCGGGGGATCCCAACCCAGCAACTTGTCGGCCCGTGTGGCCGCTCCCAGGGATACCTCCTCGATCCGTCCGGCTCGGGCCAGTGCTCCCAAGCAGAGCTGGCCGAGATAGCTGCAACTCAACTCCGATATCCCGAGGCGCAAATCGGGAGGCTCATCGCTTGCCGCACAGGCCCCGATTCCATCTCGGACACGGAGGAGGAACCGTCCCCCCACCTCGGGAATAAAGGGATCGGAGACCTCCAGCACCAGTTCACCGTCCTGCTGGTACCGACGTCCCTCGAGCGCCCGGGGAACGTCCAACAAGCGAGCCCAGATTCCAATGCCCAAGAGGACTTCGATAGCCTGCGGGTCCCGGGCCATCCACAGGACCGGATCGTCGATCGGACGCTGTCGAGCCTCGACCTTGGCGACGAGGTCCAAGCTCAGCAGGTAGCGCCAGAGATCCGCGGTCGGGCCCGGGCCCTCCCCCACCAGCTCAGTCACCATCGCCGTCGCCCGCGGGCCGGTCGCAGACCATCCCGGGCGAATTCGGTAAATCGCGTACCCGTCCAGCGACTCGCCGTGCACCACGAAAAAGTGATGGGCTTCATTCGCTGGGAGGTGCGGGTCGTCATCGGCTGTGAGGGACTCCCAGGCGGGCTCGTCGCGGACGACGAGTCCGGGTCGGGTCGACGCGACCCGTTCGTAGACCCTGGGCATGAGTCGGAGCGCCTCCTCCCGTCCGACCAAGCGAAGCGGCCCTGACACTGTCTCATCGCGGAGCGCCATCCCGGGGCCCTCGAAGCTCAGCCGTAGTCGGCGGGTCGCCGGCCCGAACCCGAAGCGCCAGTAGATCGATCCCTCGGACGCCCAGAGGATCGCGAGTGCGGTCTTGGCGGCACGGGCCTGCCGGAGCTGCGCGTCCATCATCGCCCGCAGCAGACCGCGGCGGCGGTGAGTGGGGAGCACCCCCACGGCGGTGATCCCGGCGGCGGCGCAACGCTTGCCCGGGACGGTTAGCGTCAGCGGGACGGCCGCTGAGGTCCCCACGACGGTGCCCCCTTCGAAGGCGGCGATGGTCATTTCAGGTGTGACCTGCTGGTGGAACCACCGGTCATGCCAGGGATCCCGACGCTCACCGAAGGCGCCGACCGCCACGTCGGTGAAGGCCTCCAGCTCACTCGCCGTGATTGCGCGCAACTCCGTCATGACCACCGGAGGATATCTCGCCGACGACGTGTAAGACGTGAGCCGAGGAGCTCAGTCGCGTAGGTCTTCAGAGTTCGAGCTTCGAGTGAAACATGAGTGGATGTCTGACATACTCGAGGCGCGGAAAGCAGGCCACGTTCGCTAGAGGATCCTCCAATCGATGACCTCCGATAGGCTATTCCACGGCGAACTGGTTCGCTTGGCCGCGCCTCGCCCGGAGGACGCCGATGCCTTCTCCAGGTGGAGCGAGGACGCAGAGTATCGCCGCCTGGCCGACACCGATGCGCCGCGACCTCTGCCGGCAGACTACTTCAGCGAGCGCGACCAAGCGGAGCCGTCGCCGGGCGCCTACGAGTTCCGCATCCGGACGCTCGTGGAGGATCGGCTGGTCGGGTTCGTAGCTCTCTTCAGCATCGAGTGGCCCAACAGCCACGGCTGGGTCGCGCTTGGGATCGGGGATCGAGTCGATCGAGGCAAGGGCTTCGGTAAGGAGGCCGTGAGCCTCATCCTGCGCTTCGCGTTTCATGAGCTAGGGTTGAGCCGGATCAGTCTCGACGTGATCTCCGACAACCTGCCCGCCATCGCTCTCTACCGGGGACTGGGTTTCCAGGAGGAGGGTCGGATGCGCGAGCGGGTCTATCGAGACGGGCGGACATTCGATCTCGTCTACATGGGTTTGCTGCGGCGCGAGTGGGAGGCCGGGCTCGGTGCCACTCCGGCCGTGCCGAGTCCAGGCTGAGCCACAAGGTGGAGTCGCCCCCTCCTGTCCCACCCGAGCTGAGCAACTGGCTGCCATGGTCCCATCGCAATCAGATTCGTGCCTCCGACGCCGACCGTGAGCAGGTGGTCTCCGAGCTCACGGAGCATCACGTGATGGGTCGACTCAGTTCCGAGGAGCTAAGCGACCGCACTCAGCTGGCCTACGGGTCCAAGACCACCGGTGAGTTGAACAGCCTGCTGGCGGACCTTCCGGGAAGGCCCAGAGGGTCGATGGCGGTGTGGGAGGGGGTGTGGTCGCTCCGGGCCGCCCGTCCCTTACCCGGGATGGGCTACGTCGGTTTCTGGCCCCGAGCGGCGGCTCTCTGGGCTGACCTCATCCTGATCGGAGCGATCGGCTATGGCACGCAGGCTGTGACCGGAGACGGTCACTTGGTGCTCCTCGAGTACGCCCTGTCTCTGCCTTACTTCGTCCTCCTGTGGGCGACTACTGGCCGGACCTTCGGGCTCTGGCTGGTCGGTGCCCGGGTCGTCCGGCAGGAGGATGGGGGCCGGCTCGGCCTGCGCCGGAGTCTAGTCCGGCTGGTGGGCTACCTCTTTGATAGCGCTACCTGCTTTGTGGGCTTTGCCTGGGCGGGGATCGACCGCCGCAAACAAGGCTGGCACGACAAGATGGCCGGGAGCTACGTGGTCCGCAAGCTGACCTGAAGCGACCTCGGGAGGCGTGCCGCCGCCTTCCGGACCCGTGTCCTTCAGCCACTGTCCGTGGAAGCGTCGTGAGAGCCGGTGGAGTGCGGCCAGGACCGGCAGCCCGAAGACCAAGACCATGAGCGCGTTGCCCCCGGCCCGGAAGGCGTCATACCCTGCCGAGGTCAGGAAGTAGTACTTCACGAAGTGCAAAAAGGCGACCCCAGGACTGAGCGAGGGGCTCCAACCGATCTGAGGTGAGGAGAAGTAGAAGGTCCAGTTCCAGATGTCCATCACGGCCCCAAATCCAAAGCCGGTCACAACCCCGACTCCCGCCAGCAGCAACACGTCCCGGCGGCGGGGGCGGTGGTGGGCGAGGACCAGGCCCACCAGGCCGGCAAATGCCCCGACCCAGCCCACGGCAAAGATCTGATACGGGACCCATGGGCCGATCCCTCCTGTCACCAGGGCGGAGACCACCAGCGAGGAGGCACCGAAGAGAAATCCGAATTCAGGGCCCAGGGCATAGCCACCGCACAGCACCAGCAGGAATATCGGGCTGAATCCGCCGATTCCCGTCACCAGGGCGGCCCGGAGTCCCGCGTCCACTGCGCTCAGAGCGGCGAGCAAGGCCAGCTGACGGGAGTCCATCCTCCTGGTCCCGACCTCGATCGCGAGCAGTCCCAAGACTGCGCCGATCCCGATCGCCAGCGCCGGGGTGGCAGCGGGCAGGCCGAGCCCGCTGAAGGGCCACAGGAAGAGCCCGAGCCCCAGGGCGGAAATCAGCAAAAGGATCATGCTGCTAGCTCGCTCCGTCGGCGGAGCTGTCCCGATTCCAGTTCGTGGACTCGGTCGCCGATCTGGTGGGCGAAGTGGGCGTCGCTGGTGGCGACCAGGACCGCCGCGCCTTCCGCGGCCAGCCGGTCCAGCACCAGCCGCAGCAGCTCCCGGGAGTTCGGGTCGGCGCCCCGAGTCGGTTCGTCCAGGAAGACCATCTCGGGCGAACCGACCAGGATCGCGGCCAGGGCGGCGCGCTGGCGCTGGCCGGTGCTGAGGTCCCGCGGGTCTGTCGCTGCCACCGACGTGAGTTGGAATTCTTCCAACACCGGCCACGGGCTGCTGTCCAGCCTCAGCCATCGAATGGTCTGACGCACCTCCTCCACCAGACTCGCCTGGTGGAGCNNAGGGTGGTCTTGCCGCTGCCGTTGGGTCCGGTGAGGCTGAGCACCTCGCCCTGGCGGCAATTGAGGCTGATCCCGGTCGCGACCTGCTCCTGATGGCCGACAGATAGCTCGCTCACTTCCCACGCGGATGGACCAAATGTGTGGGTCCGGCGGGGGGAAAGCGGGGTCGGGACCAACTTCGGTAGGGGAGCGGAGGTAAGCGACCCCAGGCGGAGCTCCAGTCGCCGAGAGCCGGGCGTGTCGACCCGCCAGGGCCGATGCTCGGCCACGATGATCCCCAGTCCGCTCGCGACGAGCGCCTGGCAGGCGCGGCTTAAGAAGTCGGCGCCCTGGTCATCGAGCTGGGAGGTGGGCTCGTCCAGAACCAGTAGCCGCGGGCGCATCGCCAGGGCTCCCGCCAAAGCCACCCGTTGGCGCTGCCCACCCGAGAGGGTCGAGATCCGTCGCTCCGCGAGCTCCGAGATCCCCATTGTCTGAAGCGCGCCTTCCACTCGGTCGGCGATCTCAGGGGCCGGCAGTCCGAGGTTCTCGGGGCCGAATGCCACCTCACGCCGTACGGTGGCCAGGACGAATTGAGACTCCGGCTCCTGGAAGACCATGGCGACTTCCCGGGCCAGCCGCCGAGTGGTGGTGGCGCTGAGATCGTGGCCCAGGATCCAGGCACTCCCCCGCGCTTGCCCGCCGTAGAAATGGGGCACCAAGCCGTTGAGACTGCGCAGCAGAGTGGTCTTGCCGCTCCCCGAAGGTCCATTGAGGAGGGTGAGCCCCGCCTCCAGCTGGACGGTGATCTCGTCCAGAGATGGCGCATCGCTCTCGGGGTATCGATAGCCAAAGCCCTCGAACTGGGCGATCTCGGTCACGGCAACAACGCCGGAGTGAACAGCGCCAGGCAGCAGAGGACCGGCCACCAGTTGAGCCCAGGCAGGATGAGACTGGGGTACGGCTGCCAACTCGGAACTTGCCCCAGGACCAGAGCTACGACGAACCCGGCGATCGCCGCCGCCGAGGTGGCCCCGATGAGCACATCGGAGATTAGCCACCTTGACGTGGCTAGCGCCGTCCGGTGGCCGGAGCCGAATGCCCTCGCCTCCATGGCCTCGGCGAGTAGGACCGAGCCCTCAATGGTGGTGAGCACGGACGGCACCACGACGGCGGTCCAAGAGCGCATTCCGCGAGGTCGCCAGCCCCTCATCTGCTGGGCCTCTCGCACGGCCACGAAGCTGTGGCCTAGGCGGGGAACCAGAGTCATCGCTGCGCCCAGCGCTGCCCCGGTCCGGGAGAGCAGAGCCGGCAGCGAGTCCACCAATTGATGAGGCTCCACCACCAATGAAAGGGTGATCCCGGAGAGGATGCAGGCGGCCAGCCCCAATGCCAGGTCCAGCCCGTAGGCGGCCCCCTCCAGGGTGAGGGGACCGCCTACCGCTGGCAGCCAGCCGGGAAGTTGAAACAGGACGGTGTGACCGGTATGGCTGAGCAGGGAATTGAACAATACGGTCAGCAGAGCGGCGATCCCCACCGCCCAGAGCGAGGGACGCGCTCGGGTCCCTTCCCGCCGGCGCACCAGCAGTACGGCGAGGGCCGCGCCCAGAGTGAGGACCCGGAGAATCGGGTCTTCACTCCCGAGGCTGAGCAGCAGCACGGCGGCGACCCAGACTGCGAGCGCGCGGGGGTTCACTAAATCACGACTTGGGTGGCCGAGGGGGAGGGGCCGCCTTTCCCGAACTGGAGTCGTACCTCCAGCCTAGCGCCTGACCCGACTTCAGATCGACCCCACCGATCCCAGTGGAGGCGGACTTCCACTTGCCACCTCCGGACCAGAGAAAGAGTGCCCAGTAGGGCTTGCCGGCCGGAAAGCAGGTGGTGTAAGACGTGGGTTCGTTGTCGATCTGACAGACCGCGTCGCCGTAGCTGAAGTGCTGACTCGCGAATCCGATCTTGCTGCGACGATCGGCGGTCTCCCCGGTGATGTCACCGCCCTTGAAGTTGACGCAACGGTCCACTACATGGTGGTCACCTAACTCCACCACCACCTCGACCGAATGGCCCGTGCCGGTACAGGTTGCGCCAGGAGTGGCGCTGTTGCCGCTGCCTCCGCCGCCGCACGCCGAGATCACTAGACCCATGGCAATCGTGGCCAGTGCTGCGCTGGCCCACTGAGACGAACTCACCGTCTCTACCTCCTGGCGGCAGTTCTATCCCGCCACGCCAGAGGTGGACCTACCGCCGAAGGCCGACCGTCCCGTTGCGCGCGGGGGTGCTTCGATCCCTCGGGGCCGGTCTCCTGGCTCGCGGATCAGTGCCTCTCGCCGCCTTCCCGGGACTCTCCCAGTGGCTCGCTGGCTCAGGCTCCCCGCTCACAGTTGCGCGACAGCTCCGGCTTTGGGGTGACGCCCCGCACCGGATTCCCATTCGCCCTTCAGGCTATTCGCTTGTGGGGTGAATGGTAGGGGTAATCCGGCCGGTTGGGAACTGCCCGGCTCGACAACGGTCAAGCGGCGCGATCGACACAATTGCCGCCGGCCGACTGGTGCGAGAGATCGGCATTGCCGCCGCCCCCAGTTCCGAGGCAGGAGGGCCCAATTCGCCCCGGGGCTATCCTGAGTGGTTCATGCCCCTTCGCGACGACCTCCGCAACGTGGCGATCGTCGCCCATGTAGACCACGGCAAGACCACTCTGGTCAACGCCATGCTCCAGCAGACCGGGGCGTTTCGCGCCAACCAGGAGATCACCGACCGGGTGCTGGACTCCGGTGACCTGGAGCGGGAGAAAGGGATAACCATCCTGGCCAAGCACACTGCGGTGCAGTACGGCCCTACCAAGATCACCATCGTTGACACCCCGGGGCACGCCGACTTCGGAGGAGAGGTGGAGCGAGGCCTCGCCATGGTTGACGGGGTGCTCCTGCTGGTGGATGCGTCGGAAGGCCCCCTGCCCCAGACCAGGTTCGTACTGCGGAAGACGCTGGAGGCTCGGTTGGCGGTGGTGGTCGTCGTCAACAAGGTAGATCGCTCCGACGCCCGCATCGAGGAGGTGGTACGTGAGATTGAAGACCTCTTCCTCGACCTGGGGGCCGACGAGGAGCAGATCGTCTACCCGGTCCTCTACGCCAACGCCCGGGCCGGCTGGGCCAGCACCGACCCGGCAGTGCCCGGGACCGATTTGGTCCCGCTGTTCGACGCCATCGTCCGCAGCATCCCGGCCCCGTCATATGAAGTAGGGCACCCGCTGCAGGCCTTGGTGACAAACCTGGACGCCTCCGCTTATGTGGGCCGGCTCGCCATCTGTCGGGTCCACAACGGGACCCTGCGGCGCGGCGAAAACGTCGCCTGGTGCCGGGTCGACGGCTCGGTCGAGCGTGCCAAGATCACCGAGCTCTACGCCTCTCGCGCGCTGGACCGGGTCGACGTCGACTCCGCCGGACCCGGGGAGATTGTGGTGGTGGCCGGCTTCGCGGACATCTCAATCGGCGACACCTTGGCGGACGCCGACGACCCTCGGCCCCTCCCCGCGATCTTGGTGGACGAGCCGAGTCTTGCCACCACCATCGGGATCAACACTTCGCCGCTCTCGGGGACCGATGGCAGCAAGCTGACGGCGCGGATGATCAAGGACCGGCTTGACGCCGAGCTGGTCGGCAACGTATCCCTGCGCGTCCTGCCGACGCCGCGTCCCGACACCTGGGAGGTCCAAGGACGCGGCGAGTTGCAGCTGGCGGTGCTGGTGGAGACCATGCGTCGGGAGGGGTTCGAGCTCACCGTTGGCAAGCCGCAGGTGGTGACTCGGGAGGTCGATGGCAAACTCCACGAGCCGATGGAGCGCGTCGCCATCGACGTCCCCGAGGACTATGTGGGGGTGGTCACCCAGTTGCTGGCGCTGCGCCAGGGGCGGCTCGAGGAGATCGTCAACCACGGGACCGGCTGGGTGCGGTTGGACTATCGGGTACCGTCCCGCGGATTGGTCGGATTCCGCACTGAATTCCTGGTGGAGACTAGAGGCACCGGAGTGCTACACAACGTTTTCGACGGCTGGGAGCCGTGGCACGGTG